>NZ_JAGXJK010000018.1:0-61678 GCF_019091605.1 Micrococcus sp. GbtcB5 | reverse complement strand
CAAGCGCCGATGCCAGGTCCACACGGTCTGCCAGGGCCCGTAGACCTCGGGCAGATCCCTCCAAGCGATTCCGCACCGGTACCGGTAGATGATCGCCTCCACCATGGTGCGGGCGTCGGCGAACGGCCTGCCGGCGCGGCCGGTCCGGGTCGGGAGCATCGGGGCGATCAACTCCCATTGGGCGTCGGAGAGCATCTGGAACCGGGACATGTCCCCAGGGTCTCAGCTGACTCGTGCATCTATTCTCAGACACGCCCTAGCCCCGTACACCTCCGGCTCCGGAGAGGTGCGGGCTCGTGAAACTCACCGGCACCTGGATCGAGAAGGTCATCGGGTGGTCCCGTGTCGCAGCGACGCCAGCGGCCAGTGGCTGGGCGCCGGCGCCATCCAGCCCCGGCCTCAGCGGGCGTCCTCGCGCGCGGCGGGCGCGCCGTCGTCGTCCTGCTCCTCCGCCTGTTCCCCGCCCTGGAACTGGCTCCTGTACAGCCGGAAGTACGCGCCGCGAGCGGCCAGCAGCTGATCGTGCGAGCCCTGCTCCACGATGTCGCCGTCCTCCATCACGAGGATGACGTCCGCGTCCCGGATGGTGGAGAGGCGGTGGGCGATCACGAAGCTCGTGCGGTCCGAGCGCAGCGCCGCCATCGCGCCCTGGACCAGCACCTCGGTGCGGGTGTCCACGGAGGAGGTGGCCTCGTCCAGGATCAGGAGCGAGGGCTGGGCCAGGAACGCACGGGCGATGGTGATGAGCTGCCGCTCGCCCGCGGACACGTTGGCGGCGTCCTGCTCGATCACGGTGTCGTAGCCGTCGGGCAGGGTGTGCACGAAACGGTCCACGTAGGTGGCCTTCGCCGCCGCGACGACCTCCTCGTCCGTGGCGTCGAGTCGGCCGTAGCGGATGTTCTCCCGGATGGTCCCGCCGAAGAGCACGGCGTCCTGGAGCACCATGCCGGTGGCGGCGCGCAGCTCGCCGCGGCTGACCGTGCGGGTGTCCACGCCGTCCAGCAGGATCCGCCCGCCGTCCACCTCGTAGAACCGCATGATCAGGTTGACCAGGGTGGTCTTGCCGGCACCGGTCGGCCCGACGATCGCGACCGTCTGCCCCGGCTCCGCCACGAAGTTCAGGTCCGTGATGAGCGGCTTCTCCGGCGTGTAGGAGAAGCGCACATGCTCGAACTCCACGCGACCGCGCAGCGGGCGCGGGAGGTGGGCGACGCCGTCGGGCCCGGGGATGGCGGAGGGCGCCGTTTCCCGAACGAAAGCGCTCTCGGAGGGCGCCGTTTCCCAAACGAAAGTGCCGTCGGGGGTGCGGGCGGGGGTGCCGTCGGGGGTCTCCTCCGGCTCGTCGAGGAGCTCGAAGATGCGCTCGGCCGACGCCACGCCGGAGATCAGCATGTTGGACATGCCGGCGATCTGCCCAAGCGGCTGGTTGAACTCGCGCGAGTACTGGATGAACGCGGTCACGGCGCCGAGGGTCATCTGCCCGTTGGCCACGCGCAGGCCGCCGACCACCGCGATGCCCACGTAGCCCAGCCAGTTCACCCACTGCATGATCGGCATGATCATCCCCGAGTAGAACTGCGCCGTGAACGCGGCCTCGTACAGCTCCTCGTTGCGCTCGTCGAAGCGCGCGGCCATGTCCCGCTGACGGCCGAACACGGTCACCAGCTCGTGCCCCGTGAACGACTCCTCGATGTGCCCGTTGAGCCGGCCCGTCTCCCGCCACTGCGCGGAGAAGAGCGCCTGGGACTTCTTGCCGATCACGCCCACCACCACACCGGCCACCGGCAGGGCGACCAGGGCGATGAGCGCGAGCTGCCAGGACAGCCAGAACATCATGCCGACGATGCCGATCACGGTCAGCGCCGAGTACACGAGCGAGGCGAACGCCTGCTGGAGGGCCTGCTGGACGTTGTCCACGTCGTTGGTGGTGCGGGAGAGCAGGTCGCCGCGCTGCCCGCGGTCGAAGTGGCTCAGCGGCAGCCGGTTGATCTTGGCCTCGATGTCCTCGCGCAGGCGGAACACGAGGCGCATCACGAGGTCGTTGAGCACGCGGCCCTGCAGCCACATGAACAGCTGGGCCACGAGGTACATGGCCAGCACGATCAGGATCAGCCGGCCCAGCTCGGTGAAGTCGATCCCCTCGCCCGGTGTGAACGCCATGCCGGAGAGCATCTCCGCGGCCTGGTCCTCGCCCTGGGCGCGCAGCCCGTCGATGACCTGCTCGCGGCTCAGCCCGCCGGGCATCTGCGCGGAGACCACGCCGCCGAAGATCACGTCCATCGCCCGGCCGAGCACGCGCGGCGCCCACACGTTGAACACCACGGCCACCAGCACCATGACGGCGACGACGGCCAGCCCCAGCTTCTCCGTGCGGAACAGGCTCATGAGCCGCTTCGCGGACGGCCAGAACGCCTTGGCCTTGCGGGCCGGCCCGCCGCCCCAGTCGTCGGTGGCGCCCTGCTCCTGGATCTCGAGGATCTCCTCGTCCGTCAGGTGCTCGCTCATGCCACGTCCTCCGCGGTCAGCTGGGAGTCCACGATCTCCCGGTAGGTCTGGTTGTCCGCCAGCAGCTCGGCGTGGGTGCCGCGGCCGACCACGCGGCCCTCGTCCAGCACGATGATCTGGTCGGCGTCGGTGATGGTGGCCACCCGCTGGGCGACGACGATCCGGGTCACCCCGGCCGCCGCGCGGTCGAGCGCCGCCCGCAGCCGCGCGTCGGTGGTGACGTCCAGGGCGGAGAACGAGTCGTCGAACACGAGGATCCGCGGCTCGGCCACGAGGGCACGCGCGATGGACAGGCGCTGGCGCTGGCCACCGGAGACGTCCGTGCCGCCCTGGGACAGCCGCGAGTCCAGACCGGAGGCGGCCGCCTCTCCCTTGCCGGTGGTGCGGGCGCGCACGAAGTCGGCGGCCTGGGCCGTCTCGAGGGCCGCCCAGATGCGCTCGTCCGAGGCGTCCGGGGCCCCGAACTGCATGTTCTCCCGCACGGTGCCCGAGAACAGGTACGGCTTCTGCGGCACGAGGGCCACGGCCTCGGTCAGCTCGGCCCGGGCCAGGTCGGTCACCGGCACGCCGTCCACGAGCACCTCGCCGGACGTCGCGTCGTACAGCCGCGGCAGCAGACTGATCAGCGTGGACTTGCCGGAGCCGGTCGAGCCGATGATCGCCGTCGTGGTGCCGGGGGCGACGGCGAAGCTCACGTCGTCGAGCACCGGCGCCTCGGCGCCGGGGTACTGGAAGGTGACGTGGCGCAGCTCCACGGCGCCGTCGCGACGCGCGGGGGTCACCGGGCGGACCGGCTCACCGAGCGTGGGGACGGTGTCCAGGACCTCGCCGATGCGGCCCGCGGAGATCACGGCGCGCGGGAGCATCATCATCATGAAGGTGCCCATCATCACCGCCATGAGGATCTGCAGCAGGTACTGCATGAACGCGGTGAGCGCGCCGACCTGCACGAGCCCCGCGTCCACGCGCTCGCCGCCGAACCACAGGACGGCGGCGGTGGCGAGGTGGAGGATCATCGTGATGACCGGGCCGAGCAGCACGAACAGCCGGCCGATCCGCACGGAGGTCTCCGTCAGGGCGGCGTTGGCGTCCGTGAACCGGCGTGTCTCGTGGCGCTCGCGCACGAACGCGCGGACCACGCGGATGCCCTGGATCTGCTCGCGCAGCACGCCGTTGACGTCGTCGATGTTGTCCTGCATCCGCTGGAACAGCGGCATGAGACGGGCGACGATCCACGCCACGATCACCAGCAGCACCGGCACGGAGACCCACACGAGCCAGGACAGGCCCGGGTCCTCGCGGATGGCCATGATGATGCCGCCGACCGCCATGATCGGCACGGCCACCATGAAGTTCAGGGCCATGAGGGTGAGCATCTGCACCTGGTTGACGTCGTTGGTGCCGCGCGTGATGAGGGTCGCGGCGCCGAAGCGGCCGAGCTCCTCCGCGGAGAACGCGTCCACGCGGGTGTAGACGGCGCGGCGCAGGTCCCGGCCGACGCCCATCGAGGCCTTCGCCCCGAACCACACGGCGGCGATCGCGGCGACCACCTGCACCAGCGCGACGCCGAGCATCACGAGGCCGATGTCCCAGATGCGGGCGGTGTCGCCGCGGGCTACGCCCTCGTCGATGATGCGGGCATTGAGGCTGGGCAGGTACAGCATGGCCAGCGTGCTGATCAGCTGCAGCACGACGACGGCCGCGACGGCGCCGCGATAGCGCCGGCCGTGACGGCGGAGCAGGGTCCAGAGCATGGGGCTCCCAGGGAGTCGGGATGGGCGCGCGGCCGCGTGGGCTGCAGTGAGGTGGGCCGAAGGGGGCCGGGCTCATTGTGCCCCAGCCGCGGGAGGGCGCGGGCAGCAGCCGTCGTCGAGGGGACGCGGGCGCACCCCGGACAGCCGGCTGCCGAACCACCCGCTGGCGGACCCGTACGAGGACTGAGCGACGCCAGACGGGGGGCGTGAGCCAGACGTTTCCGCGGCTGAGGGTCCCTCAGAACAGCACGAACATCTGGCTCACGCCCCCGGAACGCCTGGCTCAGCGCCCGAAGAGCCTCGCGAAGAACCTTGCGGCCCCGGCACGGCCCGCGCGGGCTGCGTCGCGCTCGGCATCAGGGTGACGGCCATCGCACCACTGCGCCGCGGGGACGACGGCCTTGAGGGACTCGACGTGCCGGCCGCATCCGGCCCAGGTGGCCCTGCGGCAGACGGGTCAGCGCGCCGGACGGCACATGAGGGATCCTTTCGGCGAGGGGGCTTCGGGGTGGCCGGTCAGGCCAGGGTCATGAAGAGCTTCTCGAGCTCGGCGACGGTGAGCTTCTCCTCGTCCTCCGCCTTCTCGGGGTCGGCGAGGCAATACTGCATGGCGGATGAGACGACCGCGAAGCCGGCGCGATCCAGCGCGGTGGAGACGGCGGAGAGCTGCGTGACCACGTCCTTGCAGCGACCCTCGCCCTCGACCTCGCGGATGACGGCGTCCAGCTGGCCGCGGGCCCGCTTGAGGCGGTTGAGGATCTTGCGCTGGGTCTCGGCGTCGGCGGTGCGCACGGCGACCTCCTTTGTCACGGTGGCGGGGAGGGGAATCATATCCCCAGGGGTATCCGGCGACGTCGCCGGATGTCACACGAGGAGACCGATGAGCTCCCGGACGAGGATCACCAGGCCCATGGCCAGCACGAACCAGCCGAAGCCCTTCTTCAGCGCCTTCTCCGGGACCCGCTTCATGAGCGGAACGCCGATCAGCGCACCGACCACGGCCACACCGGTGACCCACAGCAGCAGGTCCCACGGCAGCGTCACGCTGGTCAGGTAGCCGCCGAGGCCCGCGAAGGACTTCATGGCGATCACCAGCAGGGACGTGCCCACCGCAGCGGACATCGGCAGGCCGCCGAGCAGGACCAGCGCAGGGACCACGAGGAACCCGCCGCCGGCGCCGACGATGCCCGTGACGAAGCCGACGACGACGCCCTCCAGCAGGATCTTCCCGAGCGGGTGGCGGCGGGGCTCGACGTCAGCCGAGGCCTCCACTGAGGGGGCGGCCGCCGGCTGCGTCTTCTTGGGCCGGATCATGGCCCACGCCGTGAAGAGCATCATCACCGCGAAGGCGATCAGCAGCAGGGTCCCCGGCAGGAAGCCGCCGACGACGCCGCCCAGGAGGGCACCCACCATCGAGGCCGCGCCGAAGATCAGGCCGGTGCGCCACCGGACGGTGCCGTGCCGCGAGTGCAGCAGCACTGAGACCAGCGAGGTCACACCCACCACGAACAGGGAGCCCGCGATGGCCTGCTTCGGCTCGAGGCCGGCCACGTACGTCAGCAGGGGCACCATCAGGATCGACCCGCCGCCACCCATGAGGCCGAGCAGCAGGCCGACCACGAGGGCCAGGGCGAGGACGATCCACATCACGGGTCAGCTCCGCTTCCCCGCGCCGGTGGGGATGCGGCCGATCACGTCGCCCGCGGAGCGCTCCTGCGCGGGGCGGTTCCACGGCATCTTGGCCAGCACGGACGCCATGGCGCACGTGTTGGACACGGCGGAGAAGGACAGGCCCGCGCCGATCGCGGCGGGGATGAGGCCGAACCGCTTCGAGCCGACCTGGGAGGCCACGGCCCCGACCAGCGCGATGGACCCGGCGGTCATGCGGACCTGACGGTCCATGGACCAGCGGTTGCCGCTGCGGACGACCTCGCCGCCGGCCTCGGCGTAGGCGGAGATGCCGCCCTGCAGGACGCGCGCGGAGGTGAAGCCGGCCTGGGCCAGACGGTCCTGGGCGGTGCCGGCCCGGCTGCCGGACTGGCAGACGAGCACCGCGGTGCCGTCCAGGCGGGCGGCGACCTCGTCCGCGTGCTCCTGGAGCAGGTCCAGCGGCACGTTGTAGGAGCCGGCGATGTGCTCGGTCTCGAACTCGCCGGGGGTGCGCACGTCCAGCACGACGGCGTCGGGGCGGGCGGCCAGCTCGGCCTTCAGGTCGCGCGGGGCGACGGGGGACAGGGTGACGCTCATGGGAGGGGCTCCTCGGGGTTGGTCTGGGGGTGTGTCAGGACTGCTGCCAGGCGGCGTAGCTGCCCTCGAGCTCGATCACGTCGAACCCGGCGCGGCGCAGCGCCTGGGCGGCCACGATGTTGCGCAGGCCGGACTGGCAGAAGGTCACCAGGGTCTTGTCCTTCGGCAGCTCCTCCTGGTGGAAGAGCACCTTGCCGGCGTTCAGCTGCCGGGCGTCCGCCACGGTGCCGTGGGAGAACTCGGTCTTGTTGCGCACGTCCACCAGCACGGTGTCCTGCTCCGCGCCGACCTCGCCGGCCTCGATGCGGGACCGCAGCTCGTCGGCCTGCACGGTGGGCACCGGCTCCAACGTGAGGCCGTCCACGGAGGTGGTGAACGCGGCGGCGGCGTCGACGCCCACGCGGATCATGTGGTCGCGCATCGTGTGCGCGTCCTCGCGGTCCTCGGCGAGCAGGACGAGGGCGGCGTCGTCGCTCTCCGGGTCGTAGGCCCAGCCGGCGTGCGTGGCGACCTTGCCGCGGGACGGAAAGGCCAGCGCGCCCGGCACGGTGCCGGCGAGGATCTCGTCCACACCGCGGGTGTCCGCGAACACGGCGCCCTCGGCGAGCGTCGCCTGCACGCCCCCGGCGTCCAGCTCCTCGAGCTCGGGCAGCTCGCCCAGGATGGCTGGCCCCTGCTTGTTCTGGCGCTTCATGCGGGCGAAGTAGGCGTGGGCGTCGGGCTGGCCGTCGAGCAGCTCGTCGATGAAGCCCTGCTCGTCGTCGTTCTTCAGGTAGTCGGACCACCACGCGTACTTGCGCTCGTAGCCGACCGTGGTGGAGGGCAGCGCGCCGAGTGCCTTGCCGCAGGCGGAGCCGGCGCCGTGGGCCGGGAACACCTGCACGTGGTCCGGGAGGGTCAGGAACTTCGCCTTGAGGGAGGCGAAGAGCTGCTGGGCGCCCTCGAAGCGGGTGTCGACGCCGCCGGCGGCCTCGTCCAGCAGGTCCGGGCGGCCGAGGTCGCCGGAGAACACGAAGTCGCCGGTGAGCATGTAGCCCGGGGCGTCCGCGAAGGCGCCGTCGGTGACGAGGAAGGACAGGTGCTCGGGGGTGTGGCCCGGGGTGTGCACGGCCTCGACGGTGATGTTGCCGAGCGTCACCGTGTCGCCGTCCTTGAGGAGGTTGCCCTCGAAGCCGTAGGCCCAGTCCTCGCCGCCCTCGCCGGACAGGTGGATCTGGGCGCCGGTGGCGTGGGCCAGCTCGCGGGTGCCGGAGAGGTAGTCCGCGTGGATGTGGGTCTCGGTCACGTGGGTGATGGTCATGCCGTTCTTGGCGGCCAGGTCCAGGTACACCTGGATGTCGCGGCGGGGGTCCACCACCATCGCCTCGTTCTTCGCCTGGCAGCCGATCACGTAGCTGGCCTGGGCGAGGTCCTCGTCGTAGATGCGCTCGAGCAGCATGGTTCTCCTCCGGGTCGGGGGGTCTCGATGTCCATCCGATACCCCCTGGGGTATGTCGAGAACGAGCGTAGGGTATACCCCCAGGGGTATGCAAGAGAGAGGGTGAGCCCGGGCGGCGACGGGAAGGGACGGCACGGTCGGGAGACGTCGCCAGGGGGCGTGAGCCAGATGATTCCGCTGCGGATCGGGCGTCAGAACGGCAGAAACGTCTGGCTCACGCGGCGGGGGGCGTGAGCCAGATGATTCCGCTGCGGATCGGGCGTCAGAACTGCAGAAACGTCTGGCTCGCGCGGCGGGGAGCGTGAGCCAGATGATTCCGCTGCGGATCGGGCGTCAGAACCGCAGAAACGTCTGGCTCAGCGCCCGGGCCCCTCAGAGCAGGGGACGCAGCGGGACCAGGAGGACCTCGACCACGCGGGCGAGGCGGTGACGGTCCTTCCAGCGCGGGGTGTCGATCCGGACGGCCCGCTGGGCGTCGAGAGCGAAGATCTCCTCCATCCGGGCGGCGAAGTCGCGGTCCACGACCACCACGTTGGACTCGTAGTTGAAGCCCAGGGAGAGGCGGTCGACGTTGGCCGAGCCCACGGTGGACCAGATGCCGTCCACGGTGGCGGTCTTCGCGTGGATCATGCTGGCCCTGTACAGCAGGATCGTGATGCCGGCCTCGAGCATCTTCCCGAAGAAGCCGCGCGAGGCCCAGTCCGCCACGATGTGGTTGGAGTCCTCCGGCACCATCACCTGCACGTCCACCCCCCGCCGGGCCGCGTGCAGCAGCGCCTCGAGGACCTGCTGGTCCGGGATGAAGTACGGCGTGTTGATGAGGATGCGGTGCTGCGCCCGCTGGATGGCGTCGAGGTAGCTCAGCCGGATCGGGTAGACCAGCAGCGGCGGTTGGTTCGCGGCCACGGTGATGCGCGGGTCCCACGTGTCCGGGGGGCGCCAGGACATCTGCTCGCCCGCGCGGTGGTGGGCGTTCCACTTGATGGAGATCGACTGGCCCAGCGCCCACACCGCCGGGCCGCGCTCACGCACGTGGGTGTCCCGCCACAGGCGGGCGTAGTCGTCGCCGATGTTGAAGCCGCCGGCGAAGCCGACCTCGTCGTCCACCACCATGATCTTCGAGTGGTTGAACCCGCTGTGCCGGACCACGCCTCGCCAGATCGGGCGGGCGAAGGCCGGCAGCCGGAACACGTGGATGCGCGGGTCCAGCTGACGGTAGAAGCGGGGCGGGACCACGAGGTTCCCGAACCCGTCGTAGGAGACGTAGACCTCCACGCCGCGCGCGGCCGCCCGGTTGAAGGCGTCCATGAACCGCTGGCCCGTGGGGTCGTCCTTCCAGATGAAGGTCTCGAACTTGATGATCCGCTGCGCTCCGTCGATCGCGGCGATCATCTCCTTGTAGAGGTCCTCACCCGAGGTGAAGATGCGCAGCTCGGAGCCCTCCACGTGGGCGTCAAACACGCCGGGGTTCGGCGCGGGTCGGCGCACTCGGCCGCCGCGCTTGACCATGTCCACGCCGGTGAGCCCGGCGGCGACCGTCAGCGGCAGTCCCACGAGACCGACGCCCGCGGCCACGGCCGCTCCCCGGAGGAGACGACGGACCGGCAGGCGGGACAGGGACGGCAGGGACGGTCGACGCATTCGCTCAGTCTACTCAGGGCCCCGTCAGCGCGGATCGGTCGAGCGGCGCATCTCGGTCCAGGCCGCGCTCACCTCGGAGCGCATGCGCACGAGTTCGATCGCCGTCTCCTGCAGCCTCCGGGCGCTCTCGCTCTCGGGGATGTACTGCCGCACCCGCTGGGCCTGGTCCTCCGCGGAGACGTCCACCATGACGGCGATCGAGTGTGCCACCAGGCGGGACTCCGCCCCGGTGCGTCGGCTCGCGTAGACGCGCAGCGCCACATGCATGGACCGCTCCGTGGTGTTCACCAGGAGGGCCTCCACGCGCACGAGGTCGCCCACGTGGATGTTCCGCACGAAGCGCACACCGCCGCCGAACACCGCGACCACGGATTCATGTCCGGTCCAGCGGGCGGCGCAGACGGCGGCCGCCTCGTCCACCCAGCGCAGGATCGCGCCCGCATTGATGGTGCCGCCCACGGTGGCCTCCGCGTTGGGGGCCAGGAACGCGAGGGTGCTCATCTCCTCGGGGGCCTCCCCGGGCGCGGGGAACGGCAGTCGGGCCATGCCACGCTCGACGGCGCGGCGGGCCACGGTGGAGCGGCGGGCCTGTTCGTCGCGCTCGATCTGGCCGGGGGTCGAGGGCTCCCAGACCGGCACGGTCACGCGCACCCCGTCCTCCTCCGCGGCGTAGACCACGAGGGACGAGGTGGCGACCACGGGGTCGCCGTCGTCGTCGCGGATCTCCGGCAGCAGCAGGCGGGTCTGGACGTGCACCTCGGCGCCGTCCGTGTGGACCACGCGCGCCTGCACCACGGCACGGCGGTCCACCGGCACGGGGTGGCGGAACTGGGTGTGCCCCATGTAGCGGGCACGCACGAACGTCCCGGCCCAGCTCGCCGCGACGGCGTAGCCGGCCTTCTCGATCCAGGAGATGACGGTGCCGGCGTCCACCAGGCCGGTGGGATGGTCGAAGCTGTCCGCCCGGAATTCAAGGGCGAGGGCTCCGGGTGGTCTCATGCCGTCGAACGTATCACCCGAGTCCGGGCCCTGTGCGGCCGGTCACGCCCCGTCCAGGAGTCTGCGGGGAACCTCTCGGCCGCGCCCCAAGCGGGTCCGTGCACGGGGGACAATGGACCCATGACCGCCTTCGACCGTCTCCCCCTGCCCGCGGAGCCCCAGACCCCGCACGACCGCCTGCGCCGCCGCACCGAGGCCGCCGTCGCCGAGCGCGGGGAGGCCGCCGTCGCCGGGCTGGCGGTGCGCCTGATGACCGGCGCGGCCACTCCCGATGACGTCACCTCGGGCGCCGCCCGCGCCCTCACCGGCGACGACGGCGACCTCAGCCCCGCCGCGACCGGCGCCCTGGCCCTGATGCACGCGTGGCACCGCAGCGCGCTGCCCGCCCTGACCGGGGCGCTCACCGCTCCCGAGGCGGACGTCCGCTCGGCGGCCCACCTCGTGCTCGCCTCCCGCGCCGGCTCGCTGCGCCGCGACGCCGCCGTCGACCGCACCCTCGTGGACGCGGTGCGGGCCGGCTGTGCCGACCCGGACCCGGAGGTCCGCGCGTCGGCCGCGTCCGCACTGGGTGCCCTCGCCCGCCCCGAGGACCTCGAGTCCGCCCTGCCCGTGCTCACCGGCATGGTGATGGACGTGGACGCGGACCTGGCCGCGGCCGCCGAGCTGGCCCTCGAGCAGCTCGCGATCCGCCTGGACCGGCCCGGCCTGCGGGTCAGCCTCGAGGGCTGAGGCGACGCCCGTGCAGTGCCCCCACTTCGACGTCGGCGAGTGCCGTTCCTGCCCACTGATGGGCGTGCCGTACGCCCGGCAGCTCGCGGACAAGCAGGCCGCGGTCCTGGCCGCGCTGGCGGACGCGCTCGATGCGGACACGGTCGTGGCCGAGCCGTTCGCCTCCGCGGAGGCCGGGTTCCGGAACAAGGCGAAGCTCGTGGTCACGGGGTCGGCGGCGGCGCCGCGGCTGGGCATCCTGGACCCGCGGCAGCACCCCCGCCATCACGACGGCGCCGGCGTGGACCTGCGCGACTGCGGCCTGTACGAGGCCGGCATGGAGGGCGTGTTCGAGGCGTGCGCGGCGGCGGTGACGGCGGCCGGGCTGGAGCCCTACGACGTCGCCGCCCGCACGGGCGAGCTGAAGAACGTGATCGTGACGCTCTCCCCCGACCGGGAGGCGATGGTCCGGTTCGTGCTGCGCTCCGCCGACCGGCTGGACGCGCTGCGCGCGGCGGTGCCGGGGCTGCTGGATGACCTCGCGGCGCGCGGGACACCCGCCGCCGTGGTGAGCGCGAACCTGCTGCCCGAGCACGTGGCCCTGCCCGAGGGCGACGAGGAGATCGTGCTCGCCGGCGGGCCGACCCTGCGGATGGAACTGAACGGGATCGGCCTGCGGCTGCGCCCGCAGGGGTTCTTCCAGACGAACACCGCGGTGACCGAGGGGCTGTACGCGACGGCGGCGGCGTGGGTCGCCGAGGGCGGTGTGCCGGCGTCGGCGTGGGACCTGTACTGCGGGGTGGGCGGGTTCGCGTTCCACCTGGCCCGGGCCGGCGTGCGGGACGTGTGGGGCATGGAGTCCTCCGCCGAGGCGGTGGCCGCGGCCCGGGAGACGGCCGCGGAGCTCGGCCTGGCCGACCGGGCGCGCTTCTCCGCCGGCGACGCCACCTCCGCGCTTTCGTTCGAGAAACGGCGGGCTCCGGAGGCGCTTTCGTTCGAGAAACGGCGGTCCCGCCCGGACGCCGTCGTCGTGAATCCGCCGCGGCGGGGCATCGGCGCCGAGCTGGCCGACGCGCTGGAGGACTCGGGCGCGCCCACCGTGCTGTACTCGAGCTGCAACCCGACGACGCTGGCACAGGACCTGGCCCGGATGCCGAGCTATCGGGTGGCGCGGGTGCAGGTGTTCGACATGTTCCCGCAGACCCGGCACGCGGAGGTGCTCACACTGCTGACCCGGCGGTGACGGGGGCCGGGGCGCGTCACCGCGGGCTCCCCGCCCGACGGTTCCGCTTCTTCAACTCGACGAAGACCTGCAGCAGCGTCAGAGCCGACGGCGCGAGCGCGGGTTGCGTGAGCACGAGCGGTTGCGCACGGGTCAACCCGCCACCCTGCAACGGCCGTCCCGAGTCCCACCGGTTGGCCTTGCGCAGACCACCCTCGTTCCACAGCCGCTCGTCCACCTTGAGCGCCACCTTCATCGTGTGCTCCGACTCTGGCGCCACAGCACGGACTTCCTTCACGTCCGCCCAGTCCACGGACCAGTCCCGCGTCCACACCCGTCGCTCATCGAACGTGACATGCCGAGGCCGGAACAGACCCATCGTCGCGGAGGGAAGCACCGCCAACGCCAGCGCCAACCCGATGAACGACGCCACACGCCACACCCCGAACCCGGCCGAGACATCCTCCGGCGGCCGGAAGATCACCCACACGAACACCGCGATGCACACCACGACGATCAGCCACAGGAGCAACCACCGCGCCGGACGCACCCGCGCCTGCACCGGCAGACTCGCCAGGATCTCCTCCCGCGTCGCCTTCTTCCGCAACCGCGTCGGCTTCGCATCCATCACTTGCTCCTCATCCAGTTCATGAGCCCTTCGCCCCCCAGCCATCTCCGCCGAGTGTGTCCTGCTCGTTCCCGGGCCACGCTTCCGGCGCGCGGGGGGACGCACCTCCGCCCCCCGTCGGCACGACCCTATTCCCGGAACCCACCGCGCCGCAGCGACATCACCGCAGCTGAGAACCGCTGTGATGTCGCTGCGGTGCGGTCGGCCGGAACGACGGCGCGCTCGCTGCGGTGAACATCGCCGCGGCACTCCCCGTGCGGCCCCACTTCCCCGCCCGTAGGCTGGTTCCCATGTCGCAGACGCTCACCCCCGCCGCTCCGCAGGACCTGAACGCCCGCCGCCACCGGCTCCGCCGCTACCGCGCCGTCATCTTCGACATGGACGGGGTCATCACGGACACCGCCGGCGTGCACGCGCAGGCGTGGAAGGAGCTCTTCGACGGGGCGCTGCCCGCCGTGGGCGCGCTGCCCGCCAACGCCGCCGTCGTCGCCGCGGACCCGGACGTGCTACGTCCCTTCGACGCCGCCGCCGACTACCTGCACCACGTGGACGGGCGCCCCCGCGAGGACGGGGTCCGCACGTTCTTCGCCTCCCGCGGCCTGCAGGTCCCGGAGGCCGACGCCCCCGAGGCGGACGCGGCCCCGGAGCTGACGGTCCTCGCCCTCGCCGAGCGCAAGCAGGGCTACTTCGAGCAGGTCCTCGAGCGCGACGGCGTCCGCGTGTTCCCGGAGGCCCAGGACCTCCTCGAGCGGCTGCGGGCCAAGGGTGTGCCGGTCGCACTGGTCACCAGCTCCAAGAACTCCCGCGCCGTGCTCACGGCCGGCGGCGTGCTGGACTTCTTCCCCGTGATCGTGGACGGGAACACCGCCGTCGAGCGCGGGCTGCCGGGCAAGCCGGACCCGGCGATGTTCTGGGAGGCCGCCCGCGAGCTGGGCGTCGACGTCGCGGACGCGATGGTCCTCGAGGACGCCGTCTCCGGCGTGAAGGCCGCCTCGGACGGCCGCTTCGGCCTCGTGATCGGCGTGGACCGCGAGCCCGAGCTCGGCAAGGGCCGACTCAAGGCGGCCGGCGCCCACCTGGTGGTCCAGGACTACGGGACCCTGCATCTGGAGGACCGCACCACCACCCCGTTCGACCCCGCGTGGGTGCTGCGCTGGGACCGCTTCGACCCGGCCTCCGAGGGCACGCGCGAGGTGCTGTGCACCCTGGCCAACGGGTACTGGGGCACCCGCGGTGCTGTGCCCGGCACGCGCATCTCCTCCGTCCACTACCCCGGCACCTACATGGCCGGGGTGTTCAACCGGCTGACCTCGATGGTCCAGGGCCGGGTCGTGGAGACCGAGCACATGGTCAACATCCAGGACTGGACCCCGCTCGTGGTGACCCCGCGCCACGGCCGCCCGCTGCTGCCCGGCGAGGAGAACCTCGTGGAGTACGGCCAGGAGATGGACCTGCGCCGCGGCGTGCTCTCCCGCACCATGACCTTCGAGGACGAGCAGGGCCGGCGCACCACGGTCCACACCCGACAGTTCACCTCGCTGGCCAACCGGCACCTCGCCGCGATCGAGCTGACCGTCGTGGCGGAGAACTGGTCCGGGGACCTCACGGTGCGCTCGAAGATCGAGGGCCGCGTGGCCAACCTCAACGTCTCCGACGACCGCACCCTCGCCAACCAGCACCTCGAGCCGGTCCAGGCCCGGGAGATCGACGGCGAGACCGTCCTGCTCGAGACCGCCACCAACCAGTCCGGCATCCACGTGGCCGTGGCCACCCGCACCCGCCAGGTGGCGCCGGTGGGCCACCACGAGCCCATCCGCCGCCCCGTGGACGGCTCGGACCTGGTGGTCGGCCAGGACATCCTCCTCCACGTGGACGAGGGCGTGCCGCTCGTGCTGGAGAAGATCGCCGCCGTCGCCACGAGCCACGACCACGCCAACGCCTCCGTGTGGGAGTCGGCGGTGAAGGACGTCCAGCGCGCCCAGAACTTCCGCAACCTGCTGACCCTGCACGAGCAGCGCTGGGGCACCAACTGGGACCGGTTCTCCGTGCGCATCGACCTGGCCGAGCCGTACCGGCATCAGCGCCGCTCCACGGCGGCGGAGGCCGGCGGCGAATACGCGCCGCCCGTCGTCGACGCCGGCCACTCGGCCCCGGTGGGGTCCGCGGTCCCGATGGGCAAGGACGGCGCGTCGCTGCGCCAGCAGCTCGCCCTGAACCTGCACACGTTCCACGTGCTCCAGACGGCCTACGGCCGCCGCCGGGACCTGGACGCCTCCGTGGGGGCACGCGGCCTGCACGGCGAGGGCTACCGCGGCCACATCTTCTGGGACGAGATCTACGTCTACCCGATGCTCACGCTGCGCCGCCCCGAGATCACCCGGGGCCTGCTGATGTACCGCTACCGGCGTCTCAACGAGGCCCGCGCCAACGCCCAGGCCGCGGGCTGGGCCGGCGCCATGTACCCGTGGCAGTCCGGCGCGGACGGCTCCGAGGAGACGCCCACCGAGCTGTGGAACCCGCGCTCGCGCATGTGGATGCCGGACAACTCCCACAACCAGCGGCACGTCTCCCTGGACATCGCCTACTCGGTGCTGCGGTACATCGAGATCACGAAGGACACGTCCTTCATCTCGGACTACGGCGCGGAGATGCTCGTGGAGATCTCCCGGTTCTTCATGTCCATGACCCTGCACAACGCCGTCACGGACCGCTACGAGATCCACGGCGTCATGGGCCCGGACGAGTTCCACGACGGCTATCCCGAGACCCCCGGCTCCGGCCTGCGCAACAACGCGTACACGAACGTGCTGACCTCGTGGGTGCTCGCGGAGACCGCCCGCCTGGTCCGCTGGCTGGACACGATCGACGACGGCCTGCCCGAGCTCATGGAGATCTCCGAGGAGGAGATCGAGCGCTGGGAGGAGGTCAGCACCCGCCTGACCGTGCCGTTCTTCGAGGAGGGCGAGGAGGCCGGCATCCTCGCCCAGTTCGAGGGCTACCAGGACCTGCTCGAGTTCGACTGGGAGGCCTACCGCGCCAAGTACGGGAACATCGGCCGCATGGACCTGATCCTGCAGGCCGAGGGCGACGCCACCAACCGGTACAAGCTCTCCAAGCAGGCCGACACCCTCATGCTCGGCTACCTGTTCTCCTCCGAGGAGCTGGACCGGATCCTGCGCCGCATGGGCTACGAGCTGCCGCAGGAGGCGTTCGAGCGGATGGTCACGTACTACGAGGCCCGCTCGACGCACGGCTCCACGCTCTCCCGTCTGGTGCACGCGTGGGTGGCGGCCCGCACGGACCCGGACCGCTCGTGGGACCTGTTCACGGAGGCCCTCGAGTCGGACCTCTCGGACACGCAGGGCGGCACCACCAAGGAGGGCATCCACCTGGGCCTGATGGCGGGCACCGTGGACACGGTGATCCGCTGCTACGCGGGCCTCGAGACGCGCGACGACGTCGTCCGGCTGCACCCCCGCATGCCCGCCCAGCTGCCCGGCGCCCGCTTCACCATCCGGTTCCGCCAGCAGCCCGTGGTCATCCACATGACCCAGCGGGAGGTGACGGTGGCCGCGGGCGAGGGCATGTGGCACGACGTGCCGATGATCATCGCCGGCCGCGAGCACACCCTCTCCCCCGGCGAGAAGCTGACGGTCCCGCTGGACTGAGGGCCGCCGTCGTCGGCCACCCCACCCCGTCCCTTTGGGGGCGAAAGTGGGCGGTATCCCGCGCGGATACCGCCCACTTTCGCCCCCGGACGCGGGAGGACGCTGGAGGACACGGGAGGACGCGGCTGCCGCCCCGGCTCAGCGCAGCGGCAGCTCGGCGCGGACCACCCAGCAGCCGCCCAGCGGGCCGGCCATGAGGGTGCCGCCGAACACGGCCACGCGCTCGCGCATGCCGGCCAGGCCGAAGCCGCTGGCCATCGCGACCACCACGCGGTCCCGGCGGGGCTCGCCCTCGTCCATGGGGCTGGCGATGCACAGCACGAGGCGGTCCGCGCCCTCGAGCTCCGAGGTCAGGCGCACCGTGCCGCGGCGCGGGGCGTGCTTGAGGATGTTCGTCACCGACTCCTGCACCACGCGCAGCACGGTCAGCTCCAGGGAGCGCGGCAGCTCCTCCAGCTCGGTCAGCGAGCGCTCCACCGCGAACCCGGCCGCGTGCAGGCGGGCCTCGAACTCGTCGAGGCGGGCCGGCAGGTCCACGACGGCGTCCCCCTCCGCCGTCTGCGCGTTGCGGGAGGAGCCGCGCAGCGCGGTGAGCATGCGGCGCAGGTCCACGAGGGACTGCCGGGCGGCCTGCTCGATGGCCTTCTCCGCGGCGGCCCGCTTCTCCGGGTCCTTCTGGGTGGGCAGCATGGCGGCCTGCATCGAGATCACGGTGAGCCCGTGCGCGACGACGTCGTGCAGCTCCGCCGCGATCCGCTGCCGCTCGGCCTCCGCGGCGCAGGCGGCGGCCTCCTCGGCCCGGCGCAGGGCCGCCTCGCGGTCCCGGGTCCGATGCCGGGACCGGCGGATCATGAAGGCCGGCACCGCCACGCACAGCGCGAGGATGAGCGTGACGACCATGACGCCCTTGAGGCCGTCCTCGTCCGACCACGTGCCGTCCGTGAGGAGCTCGCCCGCGACGGTGAGCAGGATGAGGGCGCCCAGGGCGGACCAGACGAACGCCCGGTGCGAGTACCGCGTCACCATGGCGGCGCCGAGGATGACCCCGCCGGTGAAGGCCTGCGGGGTGAGGTGCGCGTGGTCCGCCTCCACGAGGCCCACCAGACCGAACGTGCTCCCGAGCAGCACGAGCACCGCCGCCAGGGTGGGCTGCCACCCGAACAGCAGCGTGACCAGCACGCTCGCCAGGAACAGGACCCAGCGCAGGAGCGGCTCCCGCCCCTCACCCGTCAGCCCGCCGTCCTCCTCGAGGAGGGCCACGAGTTCGGGATCGGCGCTCAGCCCGGCCGCCACCATGGGCCCCAGCACCAGGGTGAGGATCTCCCCCAGCACCATGAGCCCGACGATCACGTAGAGCACGATCCGCGTGTGCCGGGAGACGGGTTCCGTGCGCAGGATCGCCGGCAGGCGGGATCCCAGGGGGGACTCGGCGGACCCGTGCGACGTCGCCGTAGACCGGGCGGGGGCGGGCGCCGCGGTGCTCATCCGATGTCCACGAGGCCCGCGCGGGCGGCGCGGATGAGGATCTGCACACGGTCGCGGACCTGCCACTTGTCCAGGACCTTGCCGATGTGGGACTTGACCGTGGCCTCGGCGAGGAACAGGGCGCCGGCGATCTCCGCGTTGGAGGCGCCCTTGGCGAGCTCGCGGACCACGTCCAGCTCGCGCTCGGTGAGGCGCTCGTGCGGGGCCAGCGGCTCGGCCGGGCAGGGGGCGGCGTGCCCGGGGGCCGCGGTGACGGCCTCCACCAGGTCCGCGGCCACGCGGGCGGAGAACACGGCGTCCCCGGCGTGGACGCGGCGGATGGCGTCCACCACCTCGGCCGGCGGGGCGTCCTTCACGAGGTAGCCGGCGGCGCCGGCGCGCAGGGCGGGCACGAGGTACTGCTCGGAGGAGAAGGTGGTGATCGCCAGGACGCGCACGCCCGGGGCCTCGGCGGAGATGCGCGCGGTGGCCTCGACGCCGTCCATGTGGGGCATCTGCATGTCCATCAGCACGACGTCGGGGGCCAGCGTGCGGGCCGCCTCGAGGGCCTGGACCCCGTCCTCGGCGGAGCCGACCACCTCGAGGTCCTCGGCCTGGGCCACGAAGTGCTCGAGGGCGGTGCGCATCAACGCCTGGTCGTCGGCCACGACTACTCGGATCATGGCGCCCAGCGTAGGCGGCGCACAGGCCGCCGCGCGTCCGCCGAAGGTCGACGTCGGCCCCCGCCTCGGGGCGGACCGGGCCGGCTCCCGCGCCCGGCCGGCCACCGCAGTCCCGGCGCCTCCGTGGGCAGAACCCACAACCCCGTCGCCTCCGTGGGCAGAACCCACAACCCCGGCGCCTCCGTGGGCAGAAGAGAGGGCACTTCTGCCCACGGAACGCTCTGGCCTGCCGCTTCCGCCCACGGAACCGGGCCGCCCCACCCGGGCCCCGCTCCACCCCCGCGCGTCACCGCGGCAGCAGGAACCAGCCCATCACGGCCATGCCGAGGATCCCGGCGAGCATGGCCGGCAGCAGCACCACGAACAGGTTCCGCCGCGTCACGGCCCAGCCGGGCATGTGCGGCGACTGCGCCCCCGCGGCCATGCCGTGGGCCACCTGGATGCGGGCGGGCCCGGCGACGATGCCCCAGCCGGCGGCCGCGTTGTGCAGGCCGTTGGACCAGGGCGGGGGGACGCCCAGGGCGGCGCCCGTGTCCATCTGCAGGGGGCCGATCAGGGCCATGGCCCCGGTGTTCGAGGCCGTGATGAAGCCGGCGAACGCGCCGAGGAACGGCATCGCCACCAGGTAGGACTCCCCCATCCCGCTGAGTGCGCCCGCGAGCGCCTGCGAGACCCCGCCGGCGGAGAGGATGAGCCCGAACGCCACGTAGAGCGCGTTGGGGATGGCGGTGCCCACCCACAGCTTCCCGGCCTCGCGGGGGACGCGGCGGCGGGCGGCGGCGTCGAGGTGGAGCAGCTGCACGCCCACGCCCACCGCCACGAACGCCCACAGCGCCGGCGTCCCCACGAGGGCCGCCGCCCCCTCGAGCCCGAACGCGCCCTTCACGGTGGTGCCCAGCACGGTGCCGGCCATGAGCGTCAGGTACGGCACCACGTCCCGCCCCGGCCCGGGCAGCAGCCGGCCGCCGCGGATCACGAGCAGCCAGGCCACGGTGAGCACGAACGTGGCGACGGCGCCCGCCGGCGCGGTGCCGACCACGAGGTTCGCCCCCAGGATCAGCGCCCACTGGGCGACCCCGGAGAGCACGGCGACGCCGAGCCAGGGCAGTGTCCGGGCCGGGCCGACGTCGACTCGCATGCCGCGCGCCCCGCGCAGCAGCAGCACCGTGGCCACGCCCGCCACCAGGCAGGCCGGCAGGTTGAACACCGCGGCGGTGACCCCGATCTCCCGGAAGTCCAGGCCGAACAGGCGGGCGCCCATGAGCGTGCCCGGCGCCATGGACCCCCACGGGCCGATGGTGAGCGCGAGGACGGAGATCAGCGCGGACCGGAACGCCGTGTAGCCCAGACCCAGCAGCAGCGGCACACCCACGATCAGGGAGACGCCGAACCCGGTCACGGTCTCGAGGAACGGGATGACGCCGTGCACCATGAGCAGCGCGGTCGCGATCGTGGGGCCGTTGCCCGCCGACAGCCACGCGGCCAGGCGCGCGTGCCCGCCCGAGTACTCCATGACGCGGGACAGGGTGATACCGCCAGCGATGATCGCCAGGATCTCGAGCAGCGTGGGCACGCCGGCGCCGACCGCGCCGCCCAGGTCGCCCGGGGCCACGCCGAAGACCGTGAGGGCCAGCAGCACGGCCACGGCCGTCCCGGCGGCCGGGGCCACCCACGCGGGCAGCCGGGTGAGCAGCAGCACGAGGGTGAGCAGGATGGGTGAGAGCGCGAGCAGCACCTCCACGGCGCACCCCCTCTCCTCGTGTACTGCGCCCCACTGTAGGCGCGGGGTGGGGCCGACACCCCTCCCCTTACTCTGGGGGTCATGACGCAGCCATCCCACCCCGACGACGTCACCCGCGCCCGCCTGATCCCGCCCGTGCCCGTGGCGGTGGCCCCGATGGCCGGCGGCCCCTCGACCCCGGAGCTGGTCGCCGCCGTCGTGGGCGCCGGCATCGGCGGGTTCCTCGCCGGCGGCATGCGGACGGCCGCGCAGATGCGCGCGCAGGTGGACGCGCTGCGCGCGCTGCTGGGCGCGGAGGGACCGGACCGCTGGGGCGTGAACCTGTTCGTCCCGGACGCCGTGAACACAACCATCCCGGCCGCGGCGCGCACGGAGGCGGCACGGTCGGCGCGGGCGGCGGCCGTCGCGGCGTACCGGGAGGACCTGGCGGCCGACGGCGCCGCCGACCTGCCCACCGCCGCGGACGTCGTCCCGGACCCGGACGCCGAACGGGCCGACTTCGACGCCCTGCTCACCGCCGCCGAGGAGCAGGCGTGGCCGCTGGTCTCCTTCACGTTCGGCCTGCCGGCCGCGGACGTGTTCGCCCGGCTGGCCGCCGCGGGCATCCCGGCCGGAGCCACCGTGACGGACGCGACCGAGGCGCGGGCCGCCCTCGAGCACGGCGCCGCGTTCCTCGTGGTGCAGGGCCACCGCGCCGGCGGGCACCGGGGCACGTCGGACCCGGCCGCGAAGCCGACCCGCGCCGAGCTGCCGGCGGTGTTGCCGGCGGTGCGCGACGTCGTCGGGACGGGGGCCACGAGCGCCGTGCCCGTGGTGGCCGCCGGCGGCGTGGGCACCGCCGAGGACGTGCGCGCCCTGCTGACCGCCGGCGCGGACGCCGTCTCGGCCGGCACCGCGTTCCTCCTCACCCCGGAGGCGGGCACCTCGGCGGCGCACCGGGCCGCCGTCGCGGCGTGTGCGGCCGGGACACGCTTCTCCGCTGACGACGGCCGGGCCCGCACCGGCCTGACCCGCGCCTACACGGGGCGGTGGGCGCGGTCGCTGGCCACCGCGTTCATGGCGGAGCACCCGGACGCCCCCGCCGCGTACCCCGAGGTCAACGTCCTGACGAAGGGGCTGCGCGCCGCCGCCGCGGCCGCCGGCGACCTCGAACGCGTCCACCTGTGGGCCGGCACCGAGGCGCACCGGGTCCGGGAGGCGCCGGCCGTCGACGTCCTCGCCTCCCTCACGCCCTGAGGACCGCCCCGGATCATCCCGCGGGCTGACGCCGGCCCCTCCGCCTGCGGCCTAGGCTGGCCCGCGTGAACCCCCTGCGCCGCCTCGACCAGTGGACGCGCCTGCACCCCGTGCGCACCGACGTGATGGCCGCCGCGGCACTGTTCACCGTGCTCGTGGCGCTGCCGTGGATCGCGCTCGGGCCGATGGTCGCCCCGGACCCCCAGGGCCGGCAGACGGCCGTCTCCCTCCTGGCCGGGGCCGGCATGGTCCTGCCGTGGGCCGTGCGTCGGGTGCGCCCGGTGGCCTCGGCCGCCGTCGTGACGGCCGCGGCCGTCCTGCACCTGCTCGCCGGGCCCGAGTTCAGCCTGTCCCTGCTGATGGTGCCGCTCACCGTCTACAACCTCGCTGCAAACGCGCCCCGGAGCGTCTCCGTGGCCGGGCTCCTCCTGGGGCTGGTCGGCGGCGTGGCCAACGGGGTGAAGGTGTGGCTGTTCCCGGCGCAGTTCGTCACCCCCGACGGCCTCACCGTCCGCTCCCCCGCGGAGCCGCTGGCCATGGTCATCATGGCGATCGGCTGCGGGCTCGTGGTGCTCACCGCGTGGGCGTTCGGCGACGTCGTGCGCAACCGCCGCCTCGCCGTGCGCGCCCTCGAGGACCGCGCCCACCGCCTCGAGGTGCAGTCCCGGCAGGAGCGCGAGCTCGCCGCCGCCGACGAGCGCAGCCACATCGCCCGGGAGATGCACGACATCGTCGCCCACTCCCTGCAGGTGATCATCTCCCAGGCCGACGGCGCCCGGTACGCCGCCGCCGCCAAGCCCGCGCTCGCGGTCACCGCGCTCGAGACCATCGGCCAGACCGGCCGTTCCGCGCTCGCGGACATGCGCCAGCTGCTCGGCGTGCTCCGCGAGACCGGCGAGACCGTGGCCGGGGTGCCCGGCGTGACCGACGACGACGCCCGGCGACCCGCCGCCGACGTCGTCGCCTCCCCCGACGGCCGCGGCACCCGCCTGCCCCCGGGCCGCCGGCCCCAGCCGCGACTCGCGGACCTGCCCGCCCTCGTGGAGACGATGCGCCTGTCCGGGCTCGAGGTGTCCCTGCTGGAGACCGGCACACCCCGCCGCACGCTGCCGGCGGGTGGGGAGCTGGCGGCGTACCGGATCGTGCAGGAGGCGCTCACCAACACGCTGCGCCACGGCGGGCCGGACGCGGACGCCTTCGTCACGCTCGCCTGGACGGCGCACGGCCTGGACCTGCAGATCGACGACGACGGCTGCGGCGCCGCCGCCGACCCCGCCACCCGGGGCAGCGGCCAGGGTCTGCGGGGGGCCGCCGAGCGGACGGCCCTGTTCGGCGGGACGCTCGAGACGGGGCCGCGCGTCGGGGCCGGGTACCGCGTGTCCGCCCACCTGCCGTACTCGGCGGTGTGAGGGGTGGCCGCCCCCGTCTCGCCCGCTCACCCCGCCCGACTTGAGAGGATGACCCCATGAGCTCTGAGGAGACCGTCCCCGTCCGCGTGGCCCTGGTGGACGACCAGGCACTGATCCGCTCCGGGCTGGCCATGCTCGTGGACTCGCAGCCGGACCTGACGGTCGTGGCGGAGGCGGGCAGCGGGCGCGAGGCGGTGGCGTCGGTGTCCGTGGCGGGCGCCGACGTCGTGCTGATGGACGTGCGCATGCCGGAGATGGACGGCATCGAGGCCACCCGCGCGCTGCTGCGCCGGCCGGACGCCCCGCGCGTCGTGGTGCTGACCACCTTCGACCTGGACGAGTACGCCTTCGACGCGATCGAGGCGGGCGCCAGCGGCTTCCTGCTCAAGGACGCCCCGCCCGAGGAGCTGCTCGCCGCGATCCGCACGGTGCACCGGGGCGACGCCGTGATCGCCCCGTCCACGACGCGCCGGCTCCTGACGCACATGGCCCCGCGTCTGCGCTCGGACCAGGTCCGCAGCGCCGAGTGCGAGGAGCAGCAGGCGGCCGTGGCGTCGCTGACCCCGCGCGAGCACGAGGTGCTGGTGCTCATGGCGCAGGGCGCCGCGAATCTGGAGATCGCCGCCGAGCTCGTGCTCTCCGAGGCCACGGTGAAGACGCACGTCGGCCGGGTGCTGGCCAAGCTAGGCGCCCGCGACCGCGTGCAGGCCGTGCTCATCGCCCACCGCGCGGGCCTCGTGCAGTTCTGACCCGCCGTTCCGGCACGCCCTGCAGCCCCCGCCCTAGCCCCTGCCCCACCCCTCGTCGAGGCCCGCAGACACGCCGCTACGCCGTCGTCGTAGCGGCGTGTCTGCGGGCCTCAACGGCCGGCCTCGGCGGTCGGCCGGGGCGGTCGGCCGGGGCGGCGGGGCCCTTCCCTGAGCCACTCCCCAGGCGCCTGCCAGCACAATCACAGGTCATACCTGGGTATGAGTCGGACGCCCCGAGGTTCATCCTCATGGCCCTGCCGGTGCGCCCACCCCCTCCGCGATGCTGGACGCAGGCCCCGCAGCGGGTCCGCCGCCGGGGTGCACGCGCCGATGGCCGCCCCGGCCCGACGCGCACTGGAGGAGAGGCACCATGACCGGCAGCATCCTGGACCACCCCACCCCGACGACGTCCCGCGCCTCCGACCCAGCCGCCGAGCAGGCGCAGCGGGACAGTGAATGCGTGGCCTTCTTCGTGGCGCTGGTGACGGCCGCCGTCGTGATGCTGGGCCTGAGCCTGTTCACGGGGGTCGAGGGGCTGCTCCGCCTGGCGCTCACCGCGGGCGCCGGCCTGCTCGCCGGCGCCGTCGCGTGGGCCACCGCCCGCCCCGTCCTGGAGGACGACGCCCCGGGCGACTGACCCGGCCGCGCCCTCAGGGCCGCAGGCCGCGCAGGTACGTGTCCAGCAGCCAGCCCCGCTGGTCCGGGCCGTGGCCCAGCAGCGCGCACTCCGGCGACCGGGTGACCATGAGCAGGCCGAACAGGTAGTCCGCCCCGGTCACGTCCGGGCCCACGAGCCCGGCCCGCCGCGCCTCGGCCACCACCTGGTCCGCGAGCTCGAGGATCACACGCTCGGCCTCGGCGATGAGGGCCTCGGGCGGCCGGTCGGCGGGGTCGAAGTCGTCCCGGGCCGCCGCGAGCGAGGCCAGGTTCACGGCCCCCAGGTCCTCCGCGAGCCTCCGCCACCGCGCCTCGGTCCCACCGCCGTGCCCGTCCCCGCCCACCCCGTCGAGGAAGGCCTGCAGGATCCCCCGGTGCGGGCCACGACGTCCTCGAGCACGGCGTCCAGCAGATCCCGACGCGTGGGGAAGTGCCGGTACAGCGTCCCCACGCCGACCCCGGCCTCCTGCGCCACCCCGCGCAGGGACATCGCCGCCCCCTGGGTGGCGATGAGACGGCCGGCGGCCGCCAGCAGGTCCTGGCGGTTGGCGCGGGCGTCGGCTCTCATGTCCCCATCATCCCACTCCACCCCGCACCGCCCGGCGGCGGGGACCTGACGCCCTCGGGTCCACGCCTCGCCGGCCCGCCTCATCCCCGGGCATGACCCGCCGCCCGCGGAGGTGGTCCCCTCCTCCGATCCGCCCCGCCGGGTCCGCGCGGGAGAGTGGCCGCCATGGACACCTCTTCCCCCGCACACCCCTTCTCCCCCACGACCCCCGGCCCCGTCGCGCCGGGGCCGGGCACGCCGTCGTCGTCCGCCACCACGACGACGGCGCCCGCCGTCTGCGCCCGCGGCCTCACCCGCGCCTACGGGCGCGGTGACGCGCAGGTGCACGCCCTGCGCGGGGTGGACGTGGACTTCGCCTCGGGCGCGTTCACCGCGATCATGGGGCCCTCGGGGTCGGGCAAGTCGACGCTCCTGCACTGCCTGGCCGGGCTGGACGCGCGGACCTCGGGCTCCGTGAGGATCGGCGGCACGGAGATCACAGGACTGGACGACACCGCCCTGACCCGCCTGCGCCACCGCCCGCACGAGCTCTCGGGCGGTCAGCAGCAGCGCGTCGCCGTCGCCCGCGCCCTGCTCACCCGACCGGGCGTCGTGTTCGGGGACGAGCCCACCGGCAACCTGGACACCGCCACCTCCACCGAGGTGTGAGCAGGCGGGGCGCGGTGCGTGCGAGCCGCGCCCCACAGCTCGGCGCCGGTCCGCGGCCCCGGCGACGCGCCCGAGACCTCGTGACGGGGTCCCGGGCGCGCCCTACGCTGAGCCGCATGAGCGAGACCCTCCTCGCTGCCCCTGCCGCCCCCGCCGGCTCCCCCGCCTGGATCGACTACACCGCCCCCGACTTCGCCCGCCAGCAGGCCTTCTACGAGGCCCTCTTCGGCTGGTCCTTCACCGACTCCGGCGAGGAGTTCGGCCACTACCGCATGATCACCAAGGACGGCGCCTCCGTGGGCGGCGCCATGGACGCCGACCAGCTCTCGCAGATGACCGGCGAGGACGCCCCGCCCGCCGCGTGGACCGTGTACCTGCGCACACAGGACATGGACGCCACCCTCACCGCCGTGCGGGAGAACGGCGGCGCCGTGCTCGTGGACGCCATGCCCGTCGGCGACCTCGGTGTGATGGCCATGGCCGAGGGCCCGGGCCACGAGGTGGTGGGCTTCTGGCAGTCCGGCACCTTGGCCGGCCATGACCTGCCGCTCACCCCCGGCACCTCCGTGTGATTCGAGCTCATGACGACCCGCTTCGACGAGTCCGCCGAGTTCTACCGCGCCGTGGCCGGCTGGCAGCCCACCCCGCTGGGGGACGACGGCGCCCCGGAGGACACGCAGACCGCGGCCGACGCCGAGGACGCGGCCCACGACGGCCCCCGCTACGCGACGAACCACCCGTTCGACCGCGCGACCGCGGGCCTGTGCGACGCGCGGGCCTGGCTGCCGCCGAACGCGGTGGGGTACTGGCGCATGTACATCGCCGTCGCGGACACGGACCGCGCGCTCGAGGTGATCCGCGAGCACGGCGGCACGGTCCTGGACGGCCCCCAGGACTCCCCGTTCGGCCGCGTCACCACCGTGCAGGACCCCGCCGGGGCCACGTTCCAAATCAACGAGCCGCCCGCGCAGGGCTGACCTGCGCCGCGGCCCTCACTCCTGCGCGGCGCGCCGGCCGTCGGAACGGCGGTAGGCCATCGCGAGCACGGCCCCGGAGAGGTTATGCCAGATCGAGAACACGGCGCCCGGCAGGGCCGCCGCCGGCGAGATGTACTGCGCGGCGAGGCCCGCGGCCAGGCCCGAGTTCTGCATGCCGACCTCGATCGAGACCGTGCGCGCCACGGGCGTGGGCAGCCGGAACAGCTTCGCCGCGCCGTAGCCGAGCAGGTAGCCGAGCCCGTTGTGCAGCACCACCGCTGCGAACACCAGCAGGCCCGCCGACAGCACGCGGGAGGCGCTGTTGCCGACGACGGCGGCCACCACCAGCGCGATGAACACCACCGAGACCCACGGCAGGGCGGGCAGCACGCGGTCGACGACGCGGCGCAGCAGCAGGCGCACGACGAGTCCGCCCAGGACCGGCAGGAGCACGATGTTCACGATGGACTTGGCCATGGCGCCGCCGTCGACGGCCATGTACTGGCCGGCCAGCCACAGGGTGAGCAGCGGCGTGAGCAGCGGGGCCAGGAGCGTGGACACGGAGGTCATGGCCACGGAGAGGGCTGTGTCGGCGCGGGCGAGATAGCTGACCACGTTCGAGGACGTGCCGCCCGGGGTCGAGCCCACGAGGATCACGCCCGCCGCGAGCTCGGGCGGCAGCTGGAGCACGACGGCGACGCCGAGCCCCAGCAGCGGCATGATCGCGTACTGCGCCACCACGCCCAGCAGCACGGGCAGCGGCCGGCGGGCGACGAGGCCGAAGTCCGGAAGGGTCAGCGTCAGGCCCATGCCGAACATGATGATCCCGAGGAACAGGTTCACCTGGGGCAGCAGCGTCTTCGCGGCGGTCGGGGCGAGGAAGCCCACGAGCGCGGCGGCGAGCACCAGCAGCGGGAAGACGGTGACGGCGATGCGCGCGGAGCGGTCTTCCGCGCGGCGGGCGTCGGTGGGGGCGGGATCCGGTGCGGTCATCCCGTCATGGTAGGAGCGCGACCGCGGTGCGTCGTCGCGTGACGCGGCGCCGTCGTCGGCCTTCCGGAATCTTCTGCGCCCCTGACCCTTCTGGACGTCCGCTCCCGCCCCAGAAGGGTCAGTTCCGCAGACGATCCTCCGCGCCACCGGCGTCGAGACCGCCACGCTCCGCGATCGCGGCCCGCACCAGCCCCGCCGTCTCGACGAATCCCCGCCACCGGTCCGTCCCCGCCACCCGGATGTTGAGCCAGCCCTGACGCAGGAACACCGCGTCCCGGCGGGTGTCCTTGCCGACCTGCGCGGCGCCGTCGTGGGTCTTGCCCTCGTAGTGGATCGCGATCCGCCACCGCCGGTAGCCGAGGTCCGCGCTGGCGGGGTGCCACAGCGAGTAGTCGGGGTCCCAGAGCTCGATCTGCAGGTCCGGCTCGGGCAGCCCCGCGGCCATCAGGGCCAGGCGCAGCTCGGTCTCGGCCGGGGAGTCGGACCCGGTGCGCACGAGCGCCAGCGCCTCCCGCGCCCGCACGATCCCGGCCTCGCCCGTGTGCCGCTCGAGCGCGGCACCGAGCTCGCGGCGGGTGGCCAGCGCGACCTTCCCCCGCCGCTCGTCCTCCCGTGCCAGCCGATCCCCCACCGCCACGAGCGCGTCCCGGTCCAGGACGGTGGCCAGATGGAACCAGGTGTCGGCGTGAGAGGTCCAGCGCAGCCCATGCAGCCGGTCCCGCCGCACGATGACGCGGTCCAGGTCCACGAGCCGGGTGCGCACGCCGGGCTCCCGCAGCACCCGGCGGGTGCGGGACCGCAGGACGGTGGGGCGCACCCGGGCCTTCACGTCGTCCGGGAGGGGCCAGCCCAGCAGCCGGGCCACGGACTCGCCGGTCACCACGACGTCGGGACGCATCGCCGCCAGGTCCTGCAGCCGGGACAGCTCGGTGGCGAGGGGACGTGCGGGCGGCGTCGCCCCGGTGACGGGGCCGATCCAGCGGTAGTGGCCGTGCGTGACGCGTTCGACGTCCCGGCTGCGCAGCCGCGACCCCGACACCCCGGCGGCCAGCGCCTGCGCCCGCGTGAACGGGGCGTCCTGGAGGTGGGCGGGGAAGGGTCCGGGCACGCGCATGGCCCCGATCCTGCTCGCTCCCGACGCCGGCGGGCCCGGTTGTCCACAGGCCCTGCGGAGACGTCGGGGCGACGTCGTCGTGGGCGTCCTGCCGCGCGCGGGGAATCCGTTGCGCATCTGACCCTTCTGGGCCTCCGCGGAGCGCCCAGAAGGGTCGGATCCGCAGAAGATTCCGGGATCATCCGCTCAGCCCGTACTCCTTCAGCATCTTCCGGGCCTCCTGGGTGCCGGCCCTCTGCAGCTCGAGCAGCTGCGCGTAGATCCCGCCTGACTCGGCCAGCTCGGCCGGGGTCCCGATCTCCTGCACCTGCCCGCCGCGCAGCGTGACGATCCGGTCGACGGACGCGATCGTGCTCAGCCGGTGCGCCACGATCAGGCTCGACCGCCCCACCATCAGGTCCTCGAGGGCCGCCTGCACGAGCCGTTCGGACTTCGTGTCCAGTGCGGAGGTGGCCTCGTCCAGCACGAGGATCGGTGCGTCCTTGAGCACGGCCCGCGCCACCGCGATCCGCTGCTTCTGCCCGCCGGACAGCCGCAGCCCGCGCTCGCCGATCACCTGTTCGTAGCCGTCGTCGAACGCCTCCACGAACCGGTGCGCGTACGCGGCCTCGGCGGCGGCCCGGACGCGCTCGTCGGAGGCGTCGGGGTCCGCGTAGGCGATGTTCTCGCGCACCGTCCCGGAGAACAGGCTCGGCTCCTGGAACACGGTGGCGATCCGCCCGCGCAGCACGGCCAGGTCCAGCCCGGCGACGTCCTGTCCGAACACCTCGATGCGTCCGCTCGTCACCGGGTACAGACCCAGCAGCAGGTGCGCGATGGTCGACTTCCCGCCGCCCGACTCGCCCACGAGCGCCACCCTGGCACCCCGCGGGATGTCGAAGGACACGCGGTCCAGCACGGGGCGGGAGGCGTCGGCGTCGTAGGCGAAGGAGACCTCGTCGAAGCGCACGGCCGGCACGTCCGCGGGGACGTCCGGCGCACCCGGCACGACGTCGGCCCGCGGCTCCGCCGGCACGCGCGGTGCGTCCGCGCTCGCCACCGCGAGCGCCGCCCCGCCGGCCCGCTCGCGTTCCTCGGCGAGCACCTCGAAGTAGTCCTTCGACCCGGCGACGGCGCGCTGGGCGGAGTCCACGAGGAAGCTCATGGAGAAGATCGGCTGCCGGGCCATGTTCATCAGCTGCAGGAGGATCACCATGTCGCCCACGGAGAACAGGCCCTGCGCGGTGCGGACGAACACGATCAGGTACATCGCGCCGAAGGCCACGTTCAGGGCGAGCCGCCGCCCGGCGTCCATGCCGTGCCAGAACCGGGACTGCTGCCGGGTGATCCCCACGGTCCGCAGGAACCGGTCGCGGAACCCGGTGAGCTCCTGCTCCTGCCGGTTGTAGGCCCGCACCACGGACATCTGGGAGACCACCTCGGCGAACCGCCCCGAGGCGATGTCCACCTCCGTGTTCTTCTCCCCCTCCCACACCTGCCACTTCGCGGAGGTCCGCGCGGTGAGCCACATGTACACGGGGAAGACGACGGCCAGCAGGATCGCCAGCGGCCACCAGTAGAACGCCATGATCACGAGCACCGCAGCGGTGGTGATGAGCATGGTGAACGCGTTGTTCGCGAAGAACTGCAGGAACTGGGTGAGCTCGTTGATGGTGCGGTTCAACCGGTTGACGACCTGCCCGGTGATCGCGGTGTCGAAGTACCGCTGGGGCAGGTGCAGCAGCTGCTCGAAGTACCGCGTGGAGAGGATGGCGCGCATGCGCGCGGCCATCACGTCGCCCCAGTAGCCGCCGACACTCGCCACCAGGGTGGTCGCCACCTCGACGGCGAGGAACGCGACCGCCAGCCAGGTCACCGCGGTGACGGCCTCGGCCACACCGGTCTCCCCCGCGACGGCGGCGACGATCCGGTCCGTGGCCGCACCGATCAGGAACGGGGTGGCCAGGGCCAGCACCGCGGCCAGCACGGAGCTGACGGCGATGCCGAGGTAGAGGCGGTGGAGCTGGGGCGCGAAGCGCAGGATGCGGAGCAGCGACGTCACCGGGCCAGGCTAGTGGCCGGGGCGGACATCAGCGCGGGCCGGCCGGCCCGCGCGGACGTCAGAACGGGGGCGCTGCGGCGACGGCGGCCAGCACGGGGTGCAGCAGCGGGGCCACGCCGTGCCCGCCCGGTGCGGCCGGGGCGGCGGGGTCCATCCAGTGCAGCTCGACGATCTCGTCCGTCGGCTCGGGGACCTCGTGCCGGGCGACGGGCCGCCACAGCGCGAACACCTCCGAGTGCAGGGCGGCGCCGGGCTCGTTGGCGGCGGCGGTGTCCCACGCGCCCAGGCGGGTCAGCTCGTCCGGGCGCAGGCGCAGCCCGGTCTCCTCGGCCACCTCGCGGACGGCGGTGTCCACGGGGTCCTCGCCCGGCAGGTGCTTGCCGCCGGGGAACATGAACATGGCGGTGCCGGCCTTGCGGACGGTCAGCACGCGGCGGTCCGGGCGGGCCAGCACGACGGCGGAGACGCGGATGACCTCCCCGGCCGCGACGGTCGGGGTGCGGGCGGAGTCGGAGGGGGAAGGACTCATGCCCCCATCATCCTCCCCGCGCGGCTCAGAGGAGCGTGAGCCCCACCTTCACGGCGATTCCCAGCATGAGCACGCCCACCACGGCGTCCACGATCCGCCACGTCCGCGCCGAGTCCATGGACGGGGCGAGCTTCGTGCCGCCCCAGCCGAGCGCGGTGAACCACACGAGCGAGGCCGCCACCGCACCGCCCACGTACGCCCACTTCGCCGCCCCGAACGTCTGCGCGAAGGTGCCCATCATGACCACGGTGTCGAGGATGGCGTGCGGGTTCACCAGGGAGACGGACAGCGCCAGCAGGATGATCCGCGGCAGCGGCGTCTGCGGGCGGTCCAGCGCCACGCGGCGCGGCTGCACGCGCTGCCGCACCGTCACCGACCCGCCGCCTGAGGGGGCGCCGAAGCCGGGCGCGCCGTCGTCGTGATGCCCGACGCCGGCCCCGGCCGGCTCGCGCTCGGCCAGGCGGCCGGTCACCGGGTCGATCAGCGGCAGCTCACCGGTGAGGACCGCGAGGTCGATGCGGTCGGGGCCGTGCCCGGTCCCCTCGACGTCCGCGGCCGCGGTGCTGAGGGTCCGGTCCCCGCGCCAGGCGGAGCGCAGCGCGCCCGCGGCGAACCCGAGGAGGTAGACCACGCCGGCCACGGTCAGCGCGGGCACGAGCCACGGCCAGCGCTCGGCCACCACGCCCACGCCGCCGGCGCCGAGCACGAGCAGCGCCACATCGGCCACGAAGCACACGGTCAGGACGGTCCACACGCGGTCGCGTCGGACGATCTGGCGCAGCAGGAACAGGGTCTGCGCGCCGATGGCGACGATGAGGGCGAGGTAGGTCAGGAATCCGGTGGCGAAGATGGTCACCGAGCGAGGATAGGAGCCGTCCCACGTCCGTGCCATCGCGATCTTCTTCAGGATCTGAAGACATCCTTCATGGCCACCCCTACCCTGGACCGCATGAACTCCGACCACCTGCGCGCCCTCGTCGCGGCCGTCGACCACGGCACCTTCGACGCCGCCGCGGACTCCCTGCGGATCTCCGGCTCGGCCTTCTCGCAGCGGATCAAGGCCCTGGAGCGGCAGGTGGGCCAGGTGCTCCTGGCCCGCACCGTCCCCGTCCGGCCGACCGCGGCCGGAGAGCGCATGCTCCGTCTCGCCCGGCAGACCCTCGCGCTCGAGGACGAGGCGCTCGCCGCGCTCGGCCGGGGTGACGGCGGCCGCGTGCCGCTGCGCGTGGCCCTCAACGCGGACTCCCTCGACACGTGGTGGGAGCCCGTGCTGCGCGAGGCGGCGACGTGGGACGACGTCGTCCTGCAGATGCAGTCCGAGGACCAGGAGCACACCGCCGTCCTGCTGCGGGACGGCGCGGTCGTGGCGGCCGTGACGGACGACCCCACGCCCGTGGCCGGGTGCACCTCCACCCCGCTGGGCACGATGCGCTATCACGCGGTGTGCGCGTCCTTCCTGCTGGAGCTGCACCGCGACGCGCGGGGCCGGGTCGACTTCGGCACGCTGCCGATCGTGGACTACGGCCCCCGCGACGGCCTGCAGCACACGGTGCTGCGCCGCGTCACCCGCGGCCGGCCCGTGGCCGACCCACCGACCCACCTCGTGCCGTCCGTGCACGCGTATCTGCGGGCGGTGGAGCTCGGGCTGGGCTGGGGCATGCTCCCCTCGGTGCAGATCCCGCCGGGCGTGCTCGAGGGCCGGCACCCCGACCTCGAGACGATCCCGGCCCTCGGCGCGGCCGACGTGCACCTGCACTGGCAGCGCTGGACGGCCGGGACCGCGGCTCTGGACCGCCTCACGGACGCGGTGCTGCGCGCCGCGCCCTCCGCCGGGGACACCGCGGACTGACGGGCGCATTCGAGACCCGCCCCGGACGCGCCGCGACCCCCGCCGGAGGGACGGGGGTCGCGGTCACGGGCCGCTCGGGGCGGCCGGGGTCGGGTCAGCGGCCGTCGCCGGTGCCCGGGCGGCGGGTGGCGTCGCCCTCGGTGCGCACGTCGCCGGCGCGGTCGTCCACGCGGTGCACGTCGTGGTCACGGTGCGCGCCGGCCACGTGGTGGTCGCGGCGCACGTGCTCGGCGTGCACCTCACGCTTGCGGCGACCGGCCAGGCCCGCCAGGCCCAGCAGGCCGGCCAGGCCCCACAGGCCCCAGTTGCCGTTGTCGTCCTTCTCCTCCTCCTGGGGGGCGGGCGACTCGGAGGCCGGTGCCGTGGTGGCGGTCTCGGTGGCCGGGGCCGTGGTCTGCGCGACGGCGGCGGGGGCACCGAGGCCGGTGACGACGGCGGCGCCGAGGGTCAGGGCGGTGGCGGTGCGGCGGATGTCAGTCATGATCGTGCTCCTCTCACCGGCGGCCTGCGCCGACCGGCGTCGGGGTGGATCGGCCGGAAGTCCCGGACGACCCTTTCGGTCATACACAGGCACCGTACGCACAGGGGGGTGGGGATACGTCAACGGTTGCCGTCCCGGGGTCAGGGCCGGCCGGCCCGGGCGGAGCCGCAGCAGGAGCCCGCAGCCCCCGGCCCGGCGCGCCCCGGGGTGCAGGGCACGACGACGTCGAAACGCGTCCACCCGCCCTCGGACGCCACGGTCACGTCCCCGCCATGGCTGCGCGCGATCGAGCGCACGATGGCCAGACCCAGACCCGTGGACGGCTCCGTGCCCGAGGCGCTCGTCCGGCCCTTCCCGGGGCCGCGGACGAAGCGGTGGAAGAGGGTGGCGTGTCGGTCGGCCGGGATGCCGCCGCCGTCGTCGTGGACGCTGACGAGCATGAGGCCGGGCCGGGGCCGGTCCTCCCGCACGGAGGCCGTGACGGTGGTCCCGACGGGGGTGTGCTTGGCCGCGTTGGAGAGCAGGTTGCCGACCACGCGGGCCAGCTGCGACCGGTCGCCGGTGACGGACCGCTGGGTGCCCGGCTCCGCCCCCTCGGGCAGGTCCACCACCCATGTGTGGTCCGGCCACGCCGCGCGGGCGTCCATCACGCCCTCGAGGACCACCTCGGACAGGTCCACCTGTTCGGCCAGCGCCACCTCCCCGGAGGGCTTCAGGCCCATGGCCCGGCCGCGCGAGACGGACTCGAGCCGTTCGAGCAGGAGCATGTCGTCCACGAGGGCGGCCATCCGGTCGGCCTGGAACAGCACCCGGTCGAGCGACCGCCGGCCGGTCGCGGAGAGCTCCTCCGTCATCGCGATCATCTCGGCGTAGCCGCGCACCGAGGCGAGCGGCGTGCGCAGCTCGTGGGAGGCGTCCGCCATGAACCGGCGCATCTGCTGCTCCTGCACGCGGCGCTGCTCCAGGGCCGCCTCGACCGAGCCGGTGAACCGGTCGAGCGCCTGGGCGACGACGGCCACCTCGTCCGGCCCCTGCAGGAGCCGAGGCGGCATGCGTGAGTCCTCCGGATCGAGCCCGGCGCGGGCCATGTCCACCTGGGCGACCCGCTCGGCGACGGCGGCGACCTCGCGCAGCGGGGCCAGTCCCCGACGCAGCCACAGGGTCACCAGGATCGCGGTGGTGAGGACGGTGACGGACAGTCCGACGGCGACCGCGAGCAGCGCCTGCCGTGTGACGTCGGACATGGCGCCCGTCGGCGCCCCCACCACGAGCACCTGGTCCGCGGCCACCCAGGGGCCCGGCGCGGTCAGGGTCTGGGCCTGGACGCGATAGGAGACGTCGCCGACGACGGCGTCCAGCATCGGCCCGCCCGGCCGGTCCCGGAGGGCGTGCAGAAGGTCGTGGGCCTCCCGCGCCGTGAGCGGCACGGACTCCCCGGCGTCACCGACCCGGTGCCCGATGAGGGCGTCCTGCTGATGCTCCTCCAGACCGGAGAGCGGGACGAGCGCGACCACCGTGCCCTCGGGCTGGCCGAGGGTGCCCGGCACGCGGAGGTCCCCCTGCCCCGGGCCGCCGTCGCCCCCTCCGCCCGGCGAGGGGGCCGTCAGCTGCTCCGAGGCGCGGATCCATGCTTCGGAGGCGTCCCGGGAGGCGGATTCGGTCAGCAGGGCCTTCGTGATGCCGGCCGCGTAGAACGAGTAGGCCAGGATGGTGGCCATCAGGATCAGAAGGACGCCGGCGCCGATGCGTCGGGCCAGCGACGTGGGCCGCCTGCGGCGGGTGCTGCCGTGCCCCGACGGGACCGCGGCGGTCTCAGGCAGGCCGGATGACATACCCGGCGCCGCGGATGGTGTGGATCATGGGATCCCGGTCCGCGTCGATCTTCTTCCGCAGGTAGGAGATGTACAGCTCGACGATGTTCGCGCGGCCGCCGAAGTCGTAGCCCCAGACGTCCTGCAGGATGCGCTCCTTGGAGAGCACCGTGCGGACGTTGGCCATGAGGAACTTCAGCAGGTTGTACTGCGTGGCCGTCAGCTCGATCTCGTCGCCGCCGCGGGTCACCTCGTGGGTGCGGGTGTTCATCACCAGGTCGCCGACCACGAGCACCTCGGAGCCGCCCGAGACCACGCCGGAGCGCTGCACGAGCCGGTGCGCGCGGATGAGCACCTCCTCCATGGAGAAGGGCTTGGTCACGTAGTCGTCGCCGCCGGCGGCCAGGCCCGCCACGCGGTCCTCGGTCGCGTCCTTGGCGGTGAGGAACATGGCGGGCATCTCCGACCAGTGGGCGCGCAGGCGATCCAGGACGTCCAGGCCGTCCATGTCCGGCAGCATGACGTCCAGGATCGCCAGGTCCGGACGGCCGGCGGTGCCCAGCTCGGCGGCGGTCGCGCCGTCGTGGGCCACGATCACCTCCCAGCCGCAGAGGGTGAAGCCCATGGAGAGCAGGTCGGCGATCATCGGCTCGTCGTCCACGACGAGCACCCGCACCGGCGCGCCGTCCGGGTGCGAGAGCTCGGGCAGGACCTTCTTCAGCTCCGCCATGGATGACGGGCCGGTGGTGCTCTGGATGGGGCTCACAAGGTTCCTCTACGTTCAAGAGACGGTTCACGGTGCCCACGCGGACGTCGCGGGCTGCGGGGGACGAGCGCCTCGCGACGGAGGGGCGACGCCGTTCCGGGGGATGGCGGACGGGCGGCGACCGGAGGCCGGGGGGTGCGCGGATCCCCCCTCGACGGAGCCCCATGCTACGCGGATCAGCCGGGTCGGCCCAGAGTCTTCTCGGATTGCGGACATCAGCGTGACTCGTCACAGCCCTGACGCATCCGGCGGCGCCACCGGGGCCGCCCTGTGCTGACGCCGCGCCGCGTGGCCGGCGTCAGTCGACCGGCTTCATGGCCCAGTGCGTGGCCAGGGTGCCGAACATGTGGGTCTCGTGGCCGATGTTCACGAAGCCGGCCTCGGCGAAGAGGTCCGCGACCTCGTCCGGCGTGTGGAACGCCTTCGTCGAGGAGGACAGGTACGCGTAGGCCTCGGGCCGGTCGGCGATCAGCTTCGCGAGCTGCGGCATCACCCGGTGGATGTAGAAGGAGGAGAACGGCTTGAGCACGTTGTCCGGCGCCGGCGACGTCTCGAGGGCCGCGACCCAGCCGCCGGGCCGCAGCACGCGGAACTGCTCGGCGAGAGTCGCCGGGATGTCCGCGACGTTGCGCAGCAGGTAGCCGTGGGTCACGGCGTCGAACGAGTCGGCCTCGAACGGCAGGTCCGTCGCGTCCGCGACGACCCACTCGATGCGGTCCCCGCCCGCGCGGGCACGGCCGACCTCCATCATCTCGGCGGCGATGTCCGCGCCCACCACCTGTGCGTCGGGGTGCTGCTTGAGCACCTCGAACGCGAGGTCGCCGGTGCCGGTGGCCAGGTCGAGCACGCGGGCCTGCGCGGGGATGTTGGCCCGCGCCACCGTGTGGCGCACCAGGCGCGGCTCCTGACCCCATGTCATGACGGCGTTCATCAGGTCGTAGCGGCCGGCGATGGCGTCGAACATCGCGGAGACCCGGTCGTGGTGGTCGGCGGCGCCGCGCTGCGCGTCGCCGCGCGGGGCGGGGAGGGGGTTCTGGCTCACCAGGCCACCGTATCCCGCCCACCTCCCCCGACGACGCCCCTCACCGGGATTGCACAGGGGCGTTAGGTTGCCCTAACCTTCCGGAGTTACCTCACGTCAGTGTTTGCTAATGCCGGCCCGGCAGGGCCGACGCATCCTCCGACCGCAGACCCGACCCCCTCCGCCCGGCGCCCGCGCGTCGCGACCGTGAAAGGCCACCACCATGGCACCGTCCCCCCTGTCCCGCCGCTCCCTCCTCGCCGGCGGGGGAGTCGGCCTCACCCTCCTGCTCGCCGCGTGCTCCACCGGCCCGGCCGGAGGCTCGGCCTCGTCCTCGTCGGCCGGTGCGTCGTCGTCGGACGCCGCGGGCGGGGACGCCGCGTTCCCGCGCAGCATCGAGCACGTCTACGGCACCACCGAGATCCCGCAGCGCCCGACCCGCGTGGCCACCGTGTCCTGGGTGAACCAGGACGTGGCCCTCGCCCTCGGGGTGGTGCCGGTGGGCATGGCCGCCGTGGAGTTCGGCGGGAACGCGGAGAAGTCCACCGACTGGTTCGACGCGAAGCTCGCCGAGACCGAGGGCGCCCAGAAGCCCGTGCAGTGGTCCGAGGCCTCGGGCATCGACGCCGAGGCGATCGCCGCCGTGAAGCCGGACGTCATCCTCGCCGTCTACTCCGGCATCACGCAGGAGGACTACGACCGCCTCTCGAAGATCGCCCCCACCGTGGCCTACCCGAAGGACGTCCCCGCCTACGGCACCTCGTGGCAGCAGTCCACGGAGGTCATCGGCCGCGTGCTCGGCAAGGAGCAGGAGGCGGAGGAGCTCATCGCGGACCTCGAGCAGCAGATCAAGGACGCGGGCGAGAAGCACTCGGACCTCCAGGGCGCGTCCTTCGTCTACGGCACCATCGACCCCGCCGCCGCGGACCAGATCAGCATCTACACGGACGTGGACAACCGCCCGAAGTTCCTCGAGCTGCTCGGCATGGAGCAGGCGTCGGTGGTCACGGAGAACTCCCCGGAGGACCAGGCGTTCTTCTTCACGTGGTCGCCCGAGCGCGCGGACGAGCTGGAGTCGGACGTGTTCGTCTCCTGGGCCGCCGAAGACTCGGTCCGCGAGGCCATCGAGTCCGACCCCCTGCTGGGCTCGATCCCGGCCGTGGAGGCCGGCGCCCTCGTCCTGCAGACGGACGAGCAGGAGGTCCTCTCCGTCTCCGCGATCTCTCCGCTGTCCATCCCGTTCGCGCTCGAGAAGGTCGTCCCGCCGATCGCCGAGGCCGCGCAGACCACGCGGGGCTGATCCCTCCCCATGCCGTCCACGGCCCTCTCCTCCCCGGCCCGCGCCCGCGTGGGCGTGCTGATGGGCGCCCTGCCCGCGGCGCTGCTGCTGGCGGCGCTCGTGGCCGGCGTCGCCCTCGGCGCGCGCACCGTGCCGACGACGACGGCGCTCGACACCCTGGGCGCGGTCCTCACCGGGCACCCCGTGCCGGAGGGCATCGAGGCGGCGGCCGTGGCCTCCCGCGTGCCCCGCGTGGTGACGGGGGCGCTGGTGGGGGCGGCGCTGGCCGTGGCCGGCGCCGCCCTGCAGGGGGCCACCCGCAACCCGCTCGGCGACCCGGGACTGCTCGGGCTCTCCGCCGGCGCGGGGCTGGCCGTCGCGGCGGGCATGGCGCTCGGCGTCGCCGGCTCCACGTTCGGGGTGCTGGCGCTGGCCGCCGTCGGGACGCTGGTCGCGGCGGCGCTCGGCTACGCGGTGGCCGCGGCCGCCACGCGGAGGGGCCGGACGACACCCGGCGCCCCCTCCCCCATGGCGCTCGTGCTGGCCGGCGCCGCGATCACCGCCGGCGCCACCGCCGGCACCACGGCGCTGCTCGTGCTCTCCCCCACGGTCCAGGACCGACTGCGGTTCTGGGCCGTGGGCACGGTGGCGCGCGCCGACCTCGGCGAGGCGCTCGCCCTGGCGCCCGTGATCGCCGTCGGGCTGCTCGCCGCCGTCGCCGTGGCCCCCGGGCTCGACGCCCTCGCCCTCGGCGACGACCTCGCGCACGGCCTGGGCGGGCGCCCGGAGCGGGTGCGCGCGGTGCTGCTGGGCGCGGTCGTGCTGCTCACGGCCGCGGCGGTGGCGCTGGCCGGGCCGGTCGGGTTCGTGGGGCTGCTCGTGCCCCACGCGCTGCGCCGTCTGCGACCGCCAAGCACGCGGGCCCTGATGGTCGGCTGCGCCCTGTGGGGCGCCGTCCTCGTGATCCTCGCGGACCTCGCCGGGCGGCTCGTCGTGGCGCCCGGGGAGATCCACCTCGGGGTGACCACCGTCCTGCTCGGCGTGCCCGTGCTGCTGGCGCTGCTGCGCCGCCCGGGGGTGGCCGCATGAGCCTCCAGCGCACCGCCTCGGACGACGTCGTCGCCCGCCTGCGCCGCTCCGACCGGCGCCGCCTCGGAGGGGCGTGCGCGGGCCTCGCCGTGGCCGTGCTGGTCCTCGCCCTGCTGCGCGTGGTGTGGGGCACGTACCAGGTGACCGTCCCGGACCTCGTGCGGATCCTGGCCGGGGAGACGATCCCGGGAGCGAGCTTCATCGTGCTGGAGGAGAAGCTGCCCCGCGCCGTGGCCGCGGTGCTCACCGGCGCCGCCCTGGGCGCGGCCGGCGCGCTCTACCGGCGCACCCTGCGCAACCCCCTGGCCTCGCCGGACATCCTGGGCGTCACCCAGGGCGCCGCGGCGGCGGTCGTGCTGGGGATGCTGACGACCGCCGGGCAGACCGGCGGCGGATCGGATCTGACGCGCGCCGCCACGGCACTGATCGGCGGCCTCGCGGCGGTGGTCGCCGTGTTCGCCACGGCCCGCTCGGTGGGCGGCGAACGGTTCGTGGTGGCCGGCATCGCGGTGGCGGCGGCGGGCCAGGCCGTGGTGGCCGGGGCCATGCTCTCGCTGGCCCAGCACGACCTGCAGTCGGCCACCGTCTGGATCGCCGGCTCGCTCAACGGCGTCACGTGGGGCCGCATCGCGCTGCTCGCGGGCGTGCTCGTGGTCGCCCTGCCGCTGGCGGGGGTGCTCCACGCGCGGCTGGCCCCCGCCGACGTCGGCCCGGACCTCGCGCACGCCCTCGGCGCCCGGCCGCGCCCCACCTCGGCCGCGGCGCTGGGGCTCGGCGCGGTGCTGGCCGCCGTGGCGACCGCCGTCGTGGGGCCACTGGCGTTCGTGGCGCTGCTGGCCACCCCGGTGGCGCGCGGGCTCGCCCGCGGCCTGCCCTCGCTGCCCGCGGCGGCGCTCACGGGCGCCGCGCTCGTGCTGCTCGCGGACCTCGTGGCCGGCGAGGCCGTCCCCCTGCTCACCGGCGCCGCCCTGCCCACCGGTGTGCTCACCGGCGCCGCCGGCGCCCCGCTCATGCTCTGGCTGCTGCTGCGCCAGGGCCGGACCCCAGGAGGCGTGCGCTCCGCATGACCGCTCCCCCGCTCACCGTCTCGTCCCCCGCCGCACCACGCGCCGGGGCCGCCGACGACGTCGCGATCCGCCTGCGCGGCCTGACGCTCGGCTACGGCCCGGCCTCGGCGCCGCCGATCGTCGAGGACCTCGACCTGGACGTGCCCGCCGGGCGCGTCACCGCGATCATCGGCGCCAACGGCTGCGGCAAGTCCACGCTGCTGCGCGGCCTGACCCGCCAGCTCGCCCCGCGCGCCGGGAGCATCGAGGTGCTCGGCCGGGACGCCGCGCGCGTGTCCGCGCGCGACTACGCCCGCACCGTGGCGCTGCTGCCCCAGCACCCCGTGGCGCCCGAGGGCATGACGGTGGCGCAGCTCGTGGCGCGCGGCCGTCACCCGCACCGCGGGCTCCTGGGCGGCCGGGCCGCCGGCGACGACGCCGCGATCGCCTCGGCGCTCGAGCGCACCGACCTCGTGGAGCTCGCCGAGCGTGAGGCCGGCACGCTCTCCGGCGGGCAGCGGCAGCGGGCGTGGCTCGCCCTCGTGCTCGCCCAGCAGACCCCGGTGGTGCTCCTCGACGAGCCGACGAGCTACCTCGACCTCAGCCATCAGGTGGAGGTGCTCGACCTGGTGCGTGCGCTCCCGGACCCGCGTGGCGGGGGCCGGGCGACCGTCGTCGCGGTGCTGCACGAGCTGAACCTGGCGGCGCGCAGCGCGGACCACATCGTGGCGATGGCCGCGGGCCGGGTGGTGGCGCAGGGCACGCCGGTCGAGGTGATCGTGCCGGAGGTGCTGGCCGAGGTGTTCGGCCTGGACGCGGACGTGGTGGCCGACCCGCTGCTGGGCCACCCCGTGGTGCTGCCGCGCGGGGACGGGGACCGCCGATGAGCGCCGACGGCATGTTCGTGGCGCACACGCGCGTGGTGTCCGTGGAGCAGCCGTGCCGCGGGTTCCGGCGGATCGTGCTGGCGGGCCCGGACCTGGAGGCCGCCAGCGGGGACCTGCTGGGACTGCTGCCGCCCGGCGTCGCCGACCTGCACGCCCTGTACCGGGGCGCGCGGCCGCGCCGGGACGCCTATGTGAAGCTGCTGATCCCCCCGCCGGGCGGGACGTCGGCGGACCCGGACCTGTCCGCCGGGTTCCGCGCCGGGTTCCTGGCCATCCCCGAGGAGGAGCGCGGCTGGATGCGCACGTACACGGTGCGCTCGGCCGGGCTCGTGCGGCTCGACGGGCGGCAGGTGCCCTCGCTGACCGTGGACGTGGTGCTGCACGGCGACCCGGACGACTCCGCCGACCCGCATCAGGGGCCGGGCCTGCGCTGGGCGCGCGCCGTCCAGGCCGGGGACGCGGTGAACGTGCTGGTGCCCTCGGCGGAGGCGCCGGCGTGGTCCGGCTGGCGGCAGACGGGGGCGCGCCGTGTGCTGGCCGTGGGCGACGAGACCGCCGTCCCCGCCCTGGTGTCCGTGGCGGAGGAGCTCGCCGACCCGTTCGGCGGGTTCGACGGCGAGGCGGACCTCGTGCTCGAGCTGCCCCACGACGGGCAGGCCGCCGACCTCATCGCCGAGCGCCTGGCCGTCCCCGAGCCGTGGGACTGGCGGGCCGTGACGGAGCTGGCGGACCGGGGCCGCGTGCGCCTGCACGTGGGCCGCCGGGCGCCGGGGGCGCCGTCGGGGTCCTGGGCACACGCCCGCCTCGCCGCCCTGCTGGGCGTGGACCCCGACGACGCCGGCGGGCCGGTCGCGCCGCCCGCTGCCTCCGTCGAGCGCGAGTGGACCGTCGCCGCCCTCGAGGCCGACGAACGGCCCGAGGCCTACGTGTTCCTCGCCGGGGAGTCCGCGATGGTGCGCGCCCTGCGTCGGCTCAGCGTGGGCCCCGGCGGCGTGCCGAAGAAGCACGTCTCCTTCATGGGCTACTGGCGGGAGGGCCAGGCGGAGAGCTGAGGAGCGGGGTGGCGGTCGCGCGCCGCTCCACCCTCGTACCGGCGGCGGGCTCTCCCTACTGTGGAAGTCCAGCACCCGATCGAACCGAAGGAGAGATCCCCATGACCCGCACCGTGATCATCGGCGGCCACGGCAAGGTGGCCCTGCTCGCTGCGCCCCTGCTGGCGGAGGCCGGCCACGACGTCGTCTCCCTCATCCGCAACCCCGACCACGCCGAGGACGTCCGCGCCGCCGGCGCCGAACCGCTCGTCCTGGACATCGAGAAGGCGGACCAGGAGGAGCTGGTCCACGCGCTGCGCGACGCGGACAACGTCGTGTTCTCCGCGGGCGCCGGCGGCGGGGACGCCCAGCGCACCCGGGCCGTGGACCACGACGCCGCCGTCGCCAGCATGCGCGCCGCCGAGGCCGCGGGTGTGCGGCGCTACGTGATGGTGTCCTACCTCGGCGCGTCCCTGCACCACGACGTGCCCGAGGACGACCCCTTCTACACGTACGCGCAGGCCAAGGCCGAGGCGGACGAGGCACTGCGGGACTCCGGGCTGGCCTGGACCATCCTCGGCCCCGGCACCCTGACCGAGGCGGAGCCGTCCGGCCGCATCACCGTGGACCCGGATCTCTCCGGCTCCGACGCCTCGCAGGGTGAGGTCAGCCGCGGCAACGTCGCCCGAGCGATCGTGGCCGTGCTCAACGAACCGGGCACGGTGGGCCGGAAGATCGACTTCGTGGACGGCGACGTGCCCGTGGCCGAGGCCGTCCGCGGCGACTGACGCGCCGCCAGCGCCGGGGACGGCCCCTGCTCAGGCCAGGCCGAGGCGGCGGTCCACGGTGCCGAGCACGCCCATGAGCCCGGTGAAGCCGGCCAGGATCCCGGCGAGCACGACGCCCACGCTGCGACGGCCGAGCCGCGGCACGTCGAGGAACGGGTACGGATACCAGTCGATGCGGGGCCCGCGCGCCATGGTCACCGCGGCCCACATCAGCGGGATGACCGAGGCCAGCCCGGCGCGCCGCGGCGTGATCTGCCCGCGCGGATCGAACAGCGCCCACACCGCCGGGGCCAGCACGGGGTTGACGATGTGCTGCAGCGTGTCGTTGAACCGGTAGAGGAAGGTGTCCTGTTCGCGGCCGCGCAGCACCGCGTTGTAGACGATCCCCGTGACCATCACCGAGCCGAGGCCGGCGGTGCGCACGGCCCAGAACGCGTCCGACGTGGGCGCCTCACGACGCGCGGCCAGCGTCAGCGACGTGCCCGCGACCAGCGCGTTGGACAGCCACGTGAAGTACGCCGGCTGGTTGAGGGCGTGCGACCAGCCCGCGGGGAAACCGCCCTGATAGCCGACGCCCGGGATCACCATGGAGTCCTTGGACATCCCGATGGGGAACGAGGTCAGGCACCCGATCAGCGGCAGAGCCCCCGAGACCTGCCACGCCAGGCGGGTCCGACGGTCCACCGGCGGCACGGGGCGCGGGCGCAGCCGGGACACGACGGCGTGCGCGATCCGCCCCCGGACCCCCTGCGGGGCGGGACGGGTGCGGCGGACGGAGGGCAGGCTGACGCGGAGGGTGGAAAGGGGCATGGGGGTCGTCCTCGAACGGGGGTCAAGGGATCAGACCGCCCATTCTCACATGAACAGCAGATGAACGAAAGGGAGCGAGACGGAGAACACCGCCGCGTCCCCTCCCGCCCGCGCCGCCGCCTCAGGGGACGGCGGGCTCCTCCAGCGGCAGGATGCGCTCCGGGTCCTCGACCTCCACGCGCACGCCGTCGGCCTGCAGCCGACGCACGCCCTCGGCGATCAGCCGCCGGCCGACATCCTCGATCCGGTCCACCCGCGCGAGGTTGAGCACCACGGTGCGGATGGGCCCGTCGTCCTCGTCTCGGGCGGCCACGGCGGCGGCCTCGTACACCGCCCCGCCGCCGGTCGCGGCCGAGAGCGCCGCGCTGTCCGCCGCGGCCTCCTGCCACCGCGGGTAGACGGCGGCGTCCCACCCGGTGCCGGGCTTCTCCGCACCGGTGTGCAGGTCCGTGAGCGCGTCCAGCACCGCCTCCGCACCGCCGAACCGGATCACGCCCTGCAGGTGCAGGAACACGCGGTCACCCTCCCGCTCCACGAAGCGCACGGCGGTGCCGCCCAGGCTGTCGCCGTCCATGAGGTGCAGCCGGAAGTCCTCGGAGAGGCGGCGGCACGCCAGCACGCCGCGCGCCGAGTTGCCCACCTCGTCCAGGCGCGGGGAGAACACGCCGATCCCCACGCGGCCCGGCAGCGCGCCGAGCACGCCGCCCGCCACGCCGGACTTGGCCGGGATCCCGACGTCGGCGAGCCACTGGCCGGCGGCGTCGTACATGCCGGAGGAGGTCATCACGGACACGACGCGCCGCGCCACGATGGACGGCAGCACGCGCTCACCCGTCATCGGGTGGATGCCCCCGGTGGCCAGGCACGCGCCCATCACGGCGAGGTCCTTGGCGGTGACGAGCACGGCGCACTGCGCTACGTACCCGGCCACGATCTCCTCGGCGGAGTCCTGCAGCACCCCGTAGCTGCGGAGCATGTGTCCCAGGGAGAGGTTGCGGTCCGAGACCGCCATCTCGGACTCGTACGTCTCCCGGTCCACCGAGAGCCGACGCCCGGCGAGCACGGACATGATCTCCACGGCCCGGTCCAGCCGCTCCTTCCGGCTCGCCTCCGGCCCCACCAGCAGCTGGTGCACCGCGAGCGCGCCGGCGTTGATCATGGCGTTGTCCGGGCGGTGCGACTCCACCTCGAGGGAGAGCTCGTTGAAGGCCTCCCCCGAGGGGTTCAGCCCCACCTGCCGGTCCACGGCGGCGAAGCCCCGGTCCACGAGCGCGGCCGCGTACGTGAACGGCTTGGACACGGACTGGATGGTGAACTCCACGTCCGCGTCCCCCGCACAGTGCAGCCGCCCGGTGGGGGTGGCGAGCGCGATGCCGAAGCGGTCCGGGTCCGCCTCCGCGAGCACGGGGATGTACTGGGCCGTCTCGCCCGGGTTCACGGCGCCGAGCTCGGTGATCAGGTTCGCCAGGTAGTCGGGGATCGGGTGTCTCATCTCAGGCCTCCCAGCGCAGACAGGTCAGGGGCTCGCCCCCGGGCACGGGCACGTGGCCGGTGGCACGGAAGCCGAGCCTCTCATAGAACGGGACGGTTGCGGGCACGGACGCCTCCAGGTGTACGGGCAGGCCCGCCGCGCGGCGCTGGCCGTGGCGCACCAGGGCGCTCGCCGCCCCGCGTCCACGGGCGGACGGGACGGTGCCGACCTCCTCGAGGTACCAGTGCCGGCCCGCCGGGCGGGCCCGCTCGCAGGCGGCCTGGATGCGCTTCAGGGCGAGGGTGTGGCGGCCGTGGACGGCGACGGCGGCGGGCAGCCCCGCCACCAGGCCCGGCACGTCGACCCCGCGGGGTGTGGCGGGGGAGGTCCACACGGCGGCGCCGAGCAGCGTGCCGTCGTCGGCGTCCACGGCGACGTCCACGGCGCCGAGCGGGGCGCCGTCGGCCCCCGCGCGCAGCCCGTGGCGCACGGCGGCGGTGAACTTGCGCTCGAGGCGGGCCTCGCGCCGGTCCTCGGGCACGAGCCCGAGCGTGTACGGGTCCGTGGCGAAGGCCTCGGCGAGGACGGCGCCCACGCGGTGGACGGTGTCCTCGCGGGCTCCACCCGGGCGCAGGGTGAGCACGTGGACGCGGGGGCGCGGCGCAGCGGGGTCCGGGAAGGTCATGGCCGCCAGTCTAGGGACGGGGCCGGACGCGTCATCGGACCGGCCGACGCACGTTCCACCCCGTGTGATCGGCGACACTGGTGGACATGGACCTCTCCGCACCCCTCGACCCGACCCCCGCCGCCCCGCCTGCCGCGAACGCCCCGCCCGCCGACGTCGTCGCCCGCCTGCAGGCGGAGCTGCCCGGCCGCGTGGACGTCTCCGCCGCCGCACTCGAGGCCGCCCGTGCGGACCGCTCGGGGCATCGCTCCCCGGCCGCGCCGCTGGCCGTGGTCCGCGCGCGGACGGTGGAGGACGTGCAGGCCGCGTGCGGGATCGCGCACGGGACCCGCACCCCGCTGGTCACCCGCGGAGCGGGCACGGGGCTGGCCGGCGGCGCCGTCGCGGGGGCGGGCGAGATCGTCCTGGACATGACCGCGATGGACCGGATCCTGGAGGTCTCCCCCGCGGACCGCGTGGCCGTCGTCGAGCCGGGGATCCTCAACGGGGCGCTGAACGCCGCGCTCGCCGAGCACGGGCTGTGGTGGGCCCCGGACCCCGCGTCGAAGGACATCTCCACGGTGGGCGGCAACATCGCGATGAACGCCGGCGGGCTGCTGTGCGCCAAGTACGGCGTCACGCGTGAGGCGGTGCTGGGCCTGGACGTGGTGCTCGCGGACGGCACCCTGCTGCGGCTGGGCCACCGCACCGTCAAGGGGGTGACCGGCTACGACCTGGTCGCGCTGATGATCGGCTCGGAGGGCACGCTCGGCGTGATCGTGGGCGCGACGCTGGCGCTGCGGCCGGCCGTGCGCGGCGTGCCGGTGACGCTCGGCGGGTTCTTCCCGGACGTCGTCGCGGGCGCCGCCGCGGCCGAGGCGATCACCGGGGCCGGTCACGTGCCCGCCCTGATGGAGCTGATGGACGAGGCGACGCTCGCCGCGGTGCGCGCGCACGCGGGGCCCGAACGCGGGGCCGCCCTGCCCGAGTCCGGCGCGTTCCTGCTGGTGCAGGCCGACGGTGCCGGCGCCGAGGCGGACGGGGAGGCCATGGCCGCCCTCATGCGCGCCCACGGCGGGGACGTCACCGTGACCGTGGACCCCGCCGGGGGGGAGGCCCTCATGGCCCTGCGCCGCACCGCGTTCCCCGCGCTCGAGCGCCTCGGCACCCCGCTCGTGGAGGACGTGGCCGTCCCGCGCAGCCGCATGGCCGAGATGTTCGCGCGGATCCGTGAGATCGAGGCACGCACCGGCGTCGCCATCCCCACCACGGCCCACGCCGGGGACGGCAACCTGCACCCGATCCTGCTGTTCGGCGCCGCGGCGCAGGTGGGCGGCGCGGCCGAGGACGCCGCGTCGATCCCGGCGGACGTGTGGGAGGCCGCCCGCGAGCTGTTCCGCGCGGGCCTGGAACTCGGCGGCACGCTCACCGGCGAGCACGGCGTGGGCCTGCTCAAGCGCGCGTTCCTGCGGGACGAGCTCGGCGACGCCCAGCACGACCTCCAGCAGCGCATCAAGGCCGTGTTCGACCCGCACGGCATCCTCAACCCAGGAAAGGTGTTCACCCCGTGACTCAGCCGACCACCCCCAAGACCCCCGCCGACGCCGGCACGCCGACCCCGTTCGAGGTCGGGCTGCAGCTGCGCTGGTCCGACGAGGACCGCTACGGCCACGTCAACAACGCCCGCCTGCTCACCCTCACCGAGGAGGCGCGCGTGCGCGCCCTGGCCGCGTGGGCCACGACGACGGCGTCCCCGGACGTCCAGCGCGTCGTGCGGTCCATGGAGGTCCAGTACGAGGCGCCCGTGGTCTACGCCGGGCCCGAGGTGACGGCGCGGGTGTGGATCCTGCGGATCGGCCGGACGTCCTTCACGCTGCGCCACGAGCTGTGGCAGGACGGGCGGCGCTGCGTGCTGTGCGACGCCGTGTTCGTGCAGGTGGACCCGGCGGTCGGGCGGCCCGTGGCCGTCTCCGACGAGGAGCGCGCCGCCTTCGAGCGCGTGCTGATCCCCGCCGAGGACTGACGGGCCGCCGTCGGGCCTGTGGACGGCCAGCCGTCTCGCAGGATCCCGCCGTAGGCTCTGAGGCCATGGAGCAGGACCCTTCCCCGGACGCGCCCACGCCCTCGGCGGACGTCGAGGCGCTGCGCGGCACCCCCGTGTCCGAGTTGACGCAGCTCTCCCCCGCGATGTCCGAGGCGCTGGATCGCCTGCGCAAGGACGTGGAGCGTTTCGACCTCGAGTACCGCTCGGCCCTGCTCCAGGTGGAGGCGCGGCTCGAGGTGCTGCGGGACGAGTTCACGCACCTGCACGACTACAACCCCATCGAGCACATCGTCACGCGGGTGAAGTCGCCGGAGTCGATCCTGCGCAAGGCGTCCGCCCGCGGGCTGTCCCTGGACCTGGACGCGCTGCGCACCAACGTCACGGACATCGCCGGGGCGCGCGTGATCGTCAGCTTCGCCCGGGACGTGTACCGCGTGTTCCGCCAGTTCACGCAGCAGCCGGACATCCGGGTGCTCGAGGTGGAGGACTACATCTCCCGGCCCAAGCCCTCCGGCTACCGCAGTCTGCACTGCCTCGTGCAGGTGCCGATCCACCTGTCCACCGGCACGATCCCGGTGACCGTGGAGATGCAGTTCCGCACGAGCGCCATGGACTTCTGGGCCACGCTCGAGCACAAGATCAACTACAAGTTCGACGGCGGCGTGCCCCCGGACATCGCGACCGAGCTCGTGGCCGCCGCCCGCGTGGCCGCGGATCTGGACACCCGCATGGAGCGGCTGCATGACCAGGTGCAGGAGACCGACAGGGACGACGACGCCGCCGCGGCCTGGGAGGACGACGGCGGTCCCGCCTTCGAGGACGAGCCGGCGGCGGGGCCGGATGGCGCGGGTCCGGGTGAGGCGCGGCCGGGTGACGACGCGCCCGGCGCGTCCACCGTCTGAGCCCCTCCGTCCACACCCGGCGGGCCGCGTGCACAGGGTTCTCCACAGAGTTGTCCACAGGTGTGGATGAGTCACACGCGTGTGATCCAGCAAAGCAGAGCAGGGCGTGACCGCAGGCCAGGGAGGACATGCGGAGGGAGCGGCTGCCGGTAGCCTGAGCCGATGCCCTCCACCGCCGTGCCGCCGCGCGACTCCGGCGCCGCCTCCACCCTGCCCGCCCGCACAGGGCACCGCGGGGTGTCGATCCTGCGCACCGCCGCCCTCGTCCTCGTGGTGGCGGCGTTCGTGTGGCTGGCACTCACCGTGCGCCTGCCCGGCGTGGACGAGCTGCGCGCCCAGCTGGACGGCTTCGGCTGGTGGAGCTGGCTGGCGTTCACCGTGCTGTACGCGGCCGTGGCGCTCACCCCCATCCCCGTGACGATCATGGCGGTCACCGCCGGTGTGCTCTTCGGCGCGATCGAGGGGACGGTGCTGTCCGTCGTCGGAGCCCTGCTGGGCTCGCTCGGGGCGTACGGCATCGCGCGCGCGGTCGGGCGCGAGGTGGTCCTGCGCGGGCTCGGCCGCCACGCCGAGACCGTGGAGCGGCGGCTCGAGGACACCGGGTTCCTCGCCCTGCTGGCCCTGCGCGTCGCCCCGGGGCTGCCGTACTGGCCCGTGAACTACGGGGCGGGCGCGCTCGCCGTGCCGCTGGGGATCTTCGCCGGCTCCACCGCGGTCGGCGTGATCCCCGGGCAGCTCTCCCTCGTGGCGATGGGGGCGTTCGCGGTGCGCCCGGGCGTCGTGAACGGCGTGCTGCTCGGGGTGGGCTGGCTCGCCGTGGGCGGTCTGACCCTGTGGGCGGTGCGGCGCTGGCGACGGGCAGCCCGGGCCGCGGAGGGGCCGGCGGGCTCGGAGGGGCCGGAAAGCCCGCGGAGTGGTCAGGACACGCCGTCTCCGCGTGCGCGACGCGGCGTGTCGTGACCACTCTGCGCCGGACGTCAGCCGAGGGTTGTGTACCGCACGCCGAACTTGCTGCTGACCTGCAGGAACACGAGCACGTCCGTGCCGCGCGCGTAGGCGGGCATGCCGTACCAGGTGCGGGGTTCGAGCTCCGGGGCCGCCTCCGTGACGATCCGGTGCACCCCCACCGCCATGGCGCGGTCCTGCTCGGGCATCTCCTCGATCTTCACCAGCAGGTCCTGCAGGGCGTCGGCCTTCTTCCTGCCGCCGCGCTGGGCGCGCAGCTCCTGCGCGCGCTCGGCGATCGCGGCCTGCTCCGCGGCGCTGAAACCGGTGGACTCGCTCACGGTGCCTCCTGGGGTGCGGGGACGGGTCCTGCCCTGGTCTCAGCCCCGACGGCCCAGGCGACCGAGCAGGCGGGTCTGCCGGTCGGCGTCGTCGGCCACGGGGACGGGCTCGCCCAGGATGCCGGGCGTGTAGGCGGCGTCGCCGAACAGTTCCAGCGACTCCTCCACGCAGTCGATCTCCGCGTCCGTGAACCGCGCGTCCACGCCCTGCGAGCGGGCCAGGTCCCAACGGTGCACGATCACGTCGAACGCGTGGAAGCGGATCAACGCCTCGCCCACGGGCATCTCCCCGAGCGCGGTCTTCATGGGCCGCATGATGAACTCCTCGTCACCGGCGAGGGCGGACATGGCGGCGGCGTGCTTGGCCCACTGGGTGGCCAGCTGCTGGCGGGACCCGTCGAAGAGGGGCACCTCCCGGCCCTGGCGGGCGGCGAAGTCGCGCTGGCCGGCGATCACGTGGTCCAGCAGGTCCAGCGCGTCCCAGCCCTCACACGGGGTGGCGGCGTCCCAGTCCCGCACCTCCCGGACGACGGCGGTGAACGGCTCGGCGGCCGCGTTCCAGCGGGCCTCGACCTCGGTGGCGGGGATGGACATGGTGCTCTCCTCAGGGTCGCGGGGTTCTCGGGGCCGCGGCGGGCGACGACGGCGCCGGGCTCGGCTTCTTCGGGCCGCGGATGGACTCGGGGCGGGCCGGGTCCAGGACGGACCGGGGGTCGAAGAACTCCTCCAGCACGGGCCGCTCGCCCGAGACGGCCGCGGCGAGGCTGATGCCGTCCACGTTGATGCGCGAGCCGCGGTAGTAGCCGGGCTCGAGCTGGCCCCACGCCTTGGAGGTGCCGTCCACGAGGAAGAAGGAGCGGTAGCCGAGCTCGCGGAAGTAGCGGTACCGCTCGTTGTCCTCCGTGTACGTGCCGGGGCCGGTGACGTCCGCGCCGAACGGGTAGATGAGCATGTCCGTGGGGCCGAGGATCGGCTCGACCTCCTCGTGCCAGTGCCCCATGTCGAACTCGAGCTCCTCCATGGTCAGCTTCGGCACCGTCCGGTGGCCCCACGTGTGGGAGGCAAACTCCCAGCCGCTGTCCTTGAGCGCGTCGGCGACCTCGGTGGCGGCCGCGACGTCGGCGTCGAACGTGGGGCTGTCCCCGAACTCGCGGGCCGAGGTGCGGTAGCCGAACACGCCGTCGTAGCCGGTCATGGCGAGCACGCCGCGGGCGCCGTTGAGGCTGAAGTCCGGGTGCTCGGCGAGGAAGTCGTCCAGGCGCGGGACGACGTCGAACGCCCCGATGTGCGTGGTGCCCTCGGCGTCCGTGTACTCGTTGCGGACGCGGCCGTCCTCGGCCACGATCAGGCGGTCCGCGAAGCCGTCGCCGTCCATGTAGAGGTAGTACGAGCAGTCGTCCAGGGAGAGGATCAGCGGGGTGCGACCCTCGGGGACCATGAGGGTCTTCGGGCGGACGACGTCGTCCTCGCCCACCTCGTACAGCTCGTGCGGGGAGACCAGCACGTAGCCGCGCTCGTAGACCTGCCGGATGACGGCGTCGAACTCGTCCACCGTGACCATGAAGTCCAGGTAGCCGCCGGCCTTGTCGTCGCCATCGAAGGCGCGGGCCGGGTCCACCACGAGGGAGTGGAAGAACAGGTGCGGAACCCGGGCCACGTCCGGCCAGGCCACCGGGTCGCCGGCGGGCGGCGGTCCAGCGGGGGCGGCGGAGGTGGGCGCGGACGAGGCGGGCTCGGACGACGACGACGGCGCGTCCTCCCCGTCCTGCCCGCAGGCGGTCAGCAGTCCCGATCCGAGCAGGGCGGAACCGGCCAGGAGCATCTGTCGGCGGGTCGGCTGCGGCACGGGCGGGGGCATCGGGCACCTTTCTCCGGGGGCACCCATCATCCCAAGGACGCCCGGCCCGAGACCACCCCTGCCGGGCGGGGCGGTGGTGGGAGCCGGCCGGGCATGGGAGGCCGGCCGGCGGCGGGGCTCGATCCGCCGTAGACGGCACAGAGTGGTCACGCGGACGAGCCGAGCTCGGCGCGGACCGTGTTCGACCGCTTCGTGTTCGGCAACCACCTCCGCAGCGTCAGCGTCGACTGTGCCCCGGCTGGGAGGAGCCTTCGACGCGCGCCGACACATGCGCCCCTCGCGCCGTGCCGCGTGCCACACTGGCGAGCGTGACCCGACGTCCGGATGCACCACCCCCGGCCGACCCGCGCACGCGTGCGGCCCTGCGCGCCGTGCTCACGGTCCTGGCCGTGATGGCGGTGCTGTTCGCCGCCGTCGTGCTGATGCTGGCCTACGGGCCCGCCCGCTGAACCCGCCCTTCCCCGATCCAGGAGCAGTCATGTCCCCCGCGGACCCCACCGCCGACGTCGCGGCCCGGCCGGCCGGCCCCGCCGCGGTGGCCGAGGCCTTCGCGGCCGCCTGGAACGCCGCCGACGCCGACGCGCTCGCCGACCTGTTCGCCGAGGACGCGGACTTCGTGAACGTGGTGGGCGTGTGGTGGACGCGGCGGCGGCAGATCCGGGTGAACCACGCGCTCGGCTTCCGCTGGATGTTCCCGGCCTCCCGGCTCGTGCTCGGTCAGGTGCGCGTGCGCGAGCTCGGGGACGTGGCGGTGGTGCATGCGCCGTGGACCATGACGGGGCAGACCGCGCCCGACGGCGACGAGGCCGGCGAGCGCACCGGCGTCCTGCTGCTCGTGGTGCGCCGCACCGAGGCCGGGGCGTGGGAGGCGGTAGCCGGGCAGAACACGGACTCCGTGCCCGAGGCGCAGACCCACCTGGCCGACGACGACGGGCTGGCCGCGGTGCACTACCACCCGTCGGCGTGGATCGATCCCGACGACGACCCCGACGGCCCGGAGGCCTGCTGAGCGGCGGCGGGCTCACTCCACCGTCAGCAGCCGCACCCAGTCGTCCTCGACGCGCTCCCCGCCGACCACGAACTGCCGCGCCCCGATCGTCGCGAAGCCAAGGCGCTCGTAGAACCGGTTGGCCCGTGTGTTCTGCGCGTTCGTGCCGAGCCACACGTGCCGGAACCCCAGCCGCCTCAGCCGCTCGACGCCGTCGTGCACGAGGGCCTCGGCCAGCCCGGTGCCGCGCCCCTCGGCGAGCACGTACAGCTTCGAGAGGTGGCCGGCCGGCACGTCGCCGAGCCGCTCCGTGACGGGTGCCTCGGGGGTCGCGGCGGTCTCGTACATGGCGTAGCCGAGCAGGGTCTCCGGGGCGTCGGCCGCGGCGCCCACGAGCACGATCCGCTCCGGGTCCGCGATCCACGCGGCCACGGCCGCCTCGCTCAGGTGCAGCGCGATGTGCGCGTCCACCGCGGCACGCGGCAGCGAGGCCTGGGAGGCGTCCGGGAAGGTGGCCGCGGCGATCGCGGCGATCGCGGGCGCGTCCTCGGGGCGGGCCGGACGGACGACGGCGGCGCGGGGTGCGGAAGTCATCCCCGCTCAGGCCTGCAGCGCGGGGTGCAGGTCCTTCATGCGGAACCGACGCCGGCGCCGCACCACGAGCACGTCCAGGGCGAGCGCCGCCGCCCCGATGCCCATCAGCACGACCACCGGCACCCAGAAGCGCTGGTCCAGACCGCCGGAGATCGCGTTGCGGAACGCCTCGATGGAGTAGCTCATCGGCATGAACGGGTGCAGCGCCTGGAAGAAGCCGGGCAGCACCTCGGCCGGGTAGGTGCCGCCGGTGGAGGCCAGCTGCAGGATCAGCAGGACCAGCAGCAGCGCCGAACCGGGGGTGCCGAGCGCCGTCTGCACCAGGTGCGCGATGAGGGAGAACACCACGGCCACGAGCACCGTCAGGGCCACGGCCCGCACCGGGTGGACGGGGGCCAGGCCCAGCGGCAGCGTGGCGGCCAGCATGAGCAGACCGCCGCCCACGGCCACGATGCCCACGGGCAGCCACGCGGCCAGCGCGATCGCCACCGGGTTGCGGCGCCCGGCCAGCAGCCGCCCGCTGATGGGCCGCATGATGTTGAACGCGGCGATGCCGAACACCCACAGCGCGATGGAGAAGAACATCGGCGCCATGCCGCGGCCGTAGACCTCCGCGGAGTTGTCCACCTGCATCACGGCCTCCACCGGCCGGGACATCACCAGGGCGGCCTCGTCCCGCTCGTCCTCGGTCAGGGCGGGGACGCGGTCGACGCCGTCGGAGAGCCCGGAGGCGAGCTCGTGGGCGCCGTCGTCGAGGGTGCCGAGGCCGGTGTGCAGCTCCCCGGCGCCGTCCTGGAGCTGGGCCAGGCCGTCGTCGAGCTCGGTGGCGCCGGACTCCAGCTGGCCCGCACCGTCCTGCAGGGTCAGCGCCCCGTCGTGGAGCGCGGCGTTGCCCTCGGCGAGGGTGGTCGCCCCGTCCGTCAGCTCGCCGAGGCCGGACTGCAGCTCCCCGGCGCCGTCCTGGAGCTGGGCCAGGCCGCCGTCGAGCTCGGTCGCGCCGGAGCCCAGCTGCTCGAGGCCGTCCGCGAACCTCCCGGCGCCGTCGGCGAGGGAGTCGGCCCCGTCCTTCGCCTCACCGATCCCGCCCTGCAGCTTCTCGGCGCCCGCGGCCACGGCGTGGGCGCCGTCGTTGAGGTCCGTCAGATCCGCCTTGGCGGAGGCGGCGACGTCGTCCTCGACGAAGCCCTGGACGCGCTCGTTGGCGGCCGCGGAGGTCGCGGCGGCCTCCTCGGCGCGGCCGGCGACGGCGGTCACCCGCTCGTCCGCGCCGGTGAGCGCCTCCTGGAGCGCGGCGTACTGCTCGGACTCGGCGAGCGTCGGGTCCTCTTCGGCGAGCTCGGCCAGGGCGGCCTGCGCATCGGCGATGCGGGCGCCCGCGCCGTCCTCGGCCGTGCCGGCCACCTCGGCGACCCGCTGGACGTCCTCGTCCACCGCGGCGACGTCGGCGGCCACCGCGTCCTGCCGCTCGATCACCTGGTCCAGGCCGGGGATCACCGTGTCGTAGAGCTGCTGGGTGCCGTCGGCCACCTGCGTGGCGCCGTCGGTGAGCTCGGCCGATCCGGTCTGCAGCTGGGCCAGCCCGTCGGAGAGGTCCGTGGCGCCCTGACGCAGGGCGGGGGCGTTCTCGGCGAGCTGCCCGGCACCGTCGGCGAGGGCCTGGGAGCCCCCGCGCGCCTGGTCGAGCCCGTCGGCCAGGCGCCCGGCCCCGTCCTGCGCGGACGCGGCGCCCTCGGCGAGTCGCTGGGCGCCGTCGTCGGCCTGGGCGGCGCCGTCCGCGAGGTCACCGGCACCCGTGGCGAGCTGGCCCGCGCCCTCGGCCAGCTTGCCCGAGCCGTCGTGGGCCTGGACGATCCCGTCCTCCAGCCGGCTCGCGCCGTCCACCGCGGAGGCCGTGCCGTCGGCCAGCTGCGCGGCACCGTCGGCGGCGTCCACCATGCCCGACCGCAGCTCGCCGAGGCTGGAGAAGACGGACTCGAAGTACGCCTCGATCGCGGACCGGTTCACGGCGGCCTCGACCTTGGCCTGGCTCGCGTTCGTGACGGAGCCGATCACGAAGCCGTTGGCGTCGTCTCGGCGCAGGGTGATCTGCGCCTGCCGCGGTGTCCCGCCGCCCTCGGGGCTGACGAGGTCACGACTGAGCTCGGCGGGGATCTCCAGGACGAGGTAGTACCGGCCCTCCCGCAGTCCCTCCTCGGCCTCCTCCCGCGTGGTCTCGCGCCAGTCGAAGGCGCGGTCGTCCTTGAGGCGTTCGGTCATGTCCGCGCCGGTGCGCAGCGTGGTGTCGCCGCGCTGGACGGGCTCGTCCTCGTTGACGATCGCCACCGGCAGCCGGTCCATGGCCCCGTAGGGGTCCCAGTTCGCGGACAGGTACAGGGCGCCGTAGATGGCGGGGACGAGGAAGATGAACAGCAGGGCGAGCAGGGGCAGGCCACGGCGGAAGCGTCGCAGCTCGTAGCGGAACAGCATCAGTTCTCCCGGACGGGGGGCAGGGTGAGGACGACGGCGTCGCGCGGCACGGGCGCGGAGGCCACGGCGCTCACCGCGAACGGGTGGCCGTGGTCCTTGAGGACGTCCAGGGCCGCGTGGAGCGCGACCAGCTCATCGATGGTCAGGGTGGCGTCCACGTCGTCGAAGGTGACGAGGCGGGCCGGGCGCAGGCAGGCGACGACGGCGGCCAGCAGCGCGCGCTCGGGTGCAGGCAGCTCCCCGACGACGGCCTCCGGCGCCACGCTCAGCCTCACCGCGTCCGCGAGGAGGGCGAAGCGCGCGCGGCCGGCGCGGCGGCGCACGCCGTCGGCGAGGCAGCGCTCGTCCACGACCTCGGCCGCGGTCAGCGCCGGCTCGAGCTCCACCACGTCGGTGGTGTGGGCGACGGCGGTGCGGGCGCGGAGGGCGTGCGGGTGGCGCGCGGCGTCGATCGGGGGCCGGTACGCGCGGGCGGCGGGCCGCTCCGGCCCGTCCAGGGCGACGTCCACGGGGCCGCCGGTGAGCACGAGCTCGCCCCGCACGCCCTGCAGGCGCCCCGTGAGGGCGAGCAGCAGGGCCGAGCGGCCCGAGCCCTGGGTTCCGAGCACGGCCAGGTGGGTCTGCGGGGGCAGCACGAGGTCGAGGGGGCCGAACACCGGCCCGCGACCGCCGCGCAGGGTCAGACCGCGCGCCACGAGGGTGGCGGGCGGGAGGTCGTCGAGGTGCGCCGGGACGGGGGCGGGCCCGGGGCCATGGTGATCGGCGTCGGTGGGAGTGGAAGACATAGGCCCTCTTTGCCGAGTCGAGGCGGATTCAATACCATCGGTATTCAATACCATCGGCATCGAGAGGGCAACATGGCCACCCGACCCCGCCGCGAGGATGTCCGCGCGGCCATCCTCGACCACGCGGCCCGGGTGTTCGGACGGGAGGGCTACGCGCGCTCCTCCCTCGCCCGCATCGCGGCGGAGGCCGGCTACACGAAGGGCGCCGTCTATTCCGGCTTCGCGGGGAAGCCGGACCTCTTCGCCGCCGCCTGCACCGTCCAGTTCGAGCGGGCGACCACCCGAGCCATGGACGGCGTCGCCGACGCCCTGGACGACCCCGACCTGCCGCGCGAGGACCTGGTGGCCCGCGTGGCGGAGGCCCTGGCCGACGTCGTGCTCGAGACCACGGGCTCCTGGCCCCTGCTCCTCCACGAGTTCCAGGCCGTGGGCCTGCGCGAGCCCGCCGTGGGGAGAGCCTACCGGACGCTGACCGTCCGGCGGCGGGACTTCCTGGCCGGCCTGCTGCGCGAGCACCGCGTGCTGGCCGACGTCCCGGACGAGCAGGTCACGCACACCGCGGCCATGCTCCTGATGCTCGTGCACACGCTGTCGGTCGAGCGGCACCTGGCCCCGGAGGACCTGACGGTGGACGACGTGCGGGACACGCTGGCCGCGGCCGTGCGCTCCCTCCTGCCCTGACGCCCGCGCGCCGGCCCCGCCTCAGCCCAGGGCGCCGGCCACACCGCGCACCAGCGCCACCGTGCCCCCGACGCCGGCCAGGCAGATCGCGAGGACGCGCGCCTTCGCGGGGTCCACCCGGCGGGCCACCACCGAACCGAGCAGCACACCCAGCGGACCGCCCGCCACCACGGCGACCCACACCGGCCACGGCACGTGCAGCCCCGCGGGCACGGCCGCTCCGAACAACGACTTCGTGACCAGCGAGGTGAGATTGGCCAGCAGGAACACGGGCTGGAGGGTGGCCGCCCACGAGCGCTGGTCCCACCGGCTCGCCACCGCGTAGACCGCGAGCGCCGGCCCGGCGATGCCCGCGGTGGTGTTCATGAACCCGGCCACGGCGCCGGAGGCGAACACGGCCCCGTTCCCCTGGGCGGTGAAGCGCTGCTGCAGGCCCAGGACGGCGGCCACGGCCACCAGCACGGAGGACCCCAGGAGGATCTCGAGGGCGTGGGCGTCCAGGACCCGCACGGCCCACGCCCCCGCGAACGAGCCGGCCACGAGCAGGGGTGCGAGGCGGACGAAGCGCGGCCAGTCCACGTGCCTGTGGAGCACCGCGAACAGCAGCACCGCGGACACCGAGGCGGCCACGTTGGACAGCGTCACCCCCGCCACCGGGCCCAGGAGCAGGGACAGCGTGGGTGCGGCGATCATGCCGACGCCCATTCCGCTCACCCGCTGGAGCGTGCCGCCCACGGTGATCGCGGCCAGCGCGACGACGGCCGGCAGCCACACCAGGGAGGGGTCCATGCGGGCAGTATGCCGGAGCCGGGGATGACCGTCGGCCCTGGCGCCCGCCCGTGACGGGTGCGCATGCTGGCCGCATGGCCCAGCACAGCTCCACCCCGTACCCGCTCGTGATCGTGGGCAGCGGCCCCGCCGGCGTCAGCGCCGCCCGCGCCTACGTCGACGCCGGGGGACCCGGCCCCGTCCTCATGCTCACCTCGGACGTGGACCACCCCTACGAGCGCCCGCCGCTGTCCAAGGAGCTGCTCCGCGGCACCGCCGAACCGGAGCCGACGGTGCTGGACGAGCTGCCGGACGCCGTCGAGCTGCGCCGGGGCGTGACCGTCACCCACGCGGACCTGGGGGCGCGGACGCTGTGGGCCGCCGAGGAGCCGATCCGCTTCGAGCGGCTCATCCTGGCCCTGGGCGCCCGTCCGGTCCCCCTGCCGGACGTCGAGGCCGACGCCGAGGTGCACCTGCTGCGCTCCTTCGCCGACGCCCGCCGCCTGGTGACGTCGGCCGGGCACGCGCGCTCCGCCGTCGTGGTGGGGTCCGGGTTCATCGGCTGCGAGGCGGCGGCCTCCCTGGCCCTGCGCGGGGTGGCCACCACGCTGGTCACCCCGGACGAGGTGCCGCAGCAGAAGCGGCTCGGCCGCGAGGCGGGCGATCGGATCGCGCAGTGGCTGATCGGCGCCGGCGTCGAGCTGCGCACCGGCGTGCGGGTGGGGCAGGTGCGCGCCCCGCGCACCGTCCACCTCGACGACGGCGCCACGCTCGCCCCGGACCTGATCCTCGCCGCGGTGGGGGTCGAGCCGGGGGGCGGGTGGCTCGAGGACTCCGAGCTGACCATGCACGAGGGGCGGATCGTGGCGGACGAGCACCTGGCGGCGGCGCCGGGCGTGTGGGTGGCCGGGGACGTGGCCCGCGCCCACCACGCCGTGGCCGGCCGGCCGATCCCCGTGGAGCACTGGGGCGACGCCCTCGGCATGGGCGAGGTCGCCGGGCACAACGCGGCCCGCACCGAGGTCGGCGTGCCGGGCGGCGCCGGCCAGGCCTCCGTGCTGGCCCACGCGGCGACGGCGGACCCGGAGTCCCTGCGGCGGTGGGAGGCCGTGCCCGGGTTCTGGAGCACCATCGGCGAGCACACGCTCAAGCACGCCGCGTGGGGCGACGGCCACGAGCAGGCCCGCATGGTGGAGCGCACCGGCGGGTTCACTCTCTGGTACACGGACGCGCAGGACCGCGTGGTGGGCGTGCTGACCTACAACGCGGACGAGGACTACGAGCGCGGGCGGGAGCTGGTGGCGGGCCGGGATGCCGTGGGCGAAGGCCGGGGCCGTCCCGACCCTGCATGACAGACTGAGGGGATGACCACCCCGACCCCCGGCGCCGGCTCCCCGGGCAGCGGTGTGGCCGGGGGCGTGCTGGCCGCAGTGGGGGCGCTGGCCCTGATCGCGACCGTCCTGGCGCTGGTCCTCGCGTTCGGTCCGGCCGGCCGGGACGACGCCGGCGCGGGCGCCGAGCGGCGGCGCTGGAACGGCGGCTTCACCCCCGCCCCGCCCACGGTGAACACGCAGGGGTACGCCGAGCCCGTGCAGGGCCGCGTGACCTCCCGCTTCGGGCCCCGCCCCAACCCGTTCGGCGAGGGCGTGGTGCCCTCGGGGGTGTCCGAGGAGGCCCTGACCCGCCACGACGGCGTGGACCTCGGCGGGGTGCCGGAGGGCACGCCCTTCCACTCGGTGTCCGACGGCCGAGTCCTATTCGTGGAGGCCGGCGGGGACGCGGGCGGCAACCTGCTCGCCGTGGACGCCGGGGACGGCCACGTGTGGCGCTACCTGCACGCCGCCCCGGACTCCACCGTGGTGGACGCGGGCCAGCGCGTCTCCGCCGGGGACCACCTGGCCGGCGTCGGGCAGACCGGCGCCGCCACCGGCGTGCACCTGCACCTGGAGCTGCGCGTGGACGGCGAGCCGGTGGACCCGGAGGCCTACCTGGCCGAGCGGGGCGTGGAGCTCGGCGGCTCCTACCCGGAGCGGCGCCGCGGCCTCAGCCGGTGACCGGGCCGCCGCCGTCGTCCACGGACCCGGCCCAGCGGACCTCCCCGTCCACGACCTCGTCCGTCGGCGCCAGGCCGATCGCCTGGGCGACCCGCTGGGAGGCCGTGTGCTCGGGGTGGACATCCGCCACGAGGCGCCGCACCCCCCGGTCCCGCAGCTCGCCCTTGAGGAGGCCGGCGGCCTCCTTCGCCAGCCCGCGGCCCTGCCACGGCGTGCCGATCAGCCAGGCGATCTGCGTGGGTCCCCCGTCCACGGGGATGGTGGCCTGGACGTAGCCGACCGGCCGGCCCTCCGGCTCCAGCACCACGATCCAGTTGGCCCAGTCCTCCGCGCCGTCCTCGGAGCGACCGCGCGTGAAGATGGCGTACCGCTGCCGCAGCTCCTCCTCGCCCGGCGGCGTCCCGCCGGTGTACGTGTACAGGTCCGGGTCGGCGAGGACCGCGACCATGGCCTCGGAGTCGTCCACCCGCAGCGGGCGCAGGGAGAGGGAATGCGGCATGGGCACAGTCGACCAGCCCGGCCCCGCGCAGACAAGAGGCGGGGCGCATCCGCCCGCCGCTAGCTGTTGTGGGTCATGAGGTTCTTGACATGGGTACCGGGCTGAGATGAGACGAGTGGGCCTCTCCCGCAGGATGGAAGT
>NZ_JAGXJK010000179.1:0-278 GCF_019091605.1 Micrococcus sp. GbtcB5 | reverse complement strand
TGTTTCAGTTCCCTGGGCCTGTCTTCCTTTCCCTATGTATTCAGGTAAGGATTCCATACCATTACGTATGGTGGGTTTCCCCATTCGGAAATCTTCGGATCAAAGCTTACTTACAGCTCCCCGAAGCATATCGGCGTTAGTCACGTCCTTCATCGACTCCTAGTGTCAAGGCATCCACCGTGCGCCCTTTCTAACTTAACCAAACTAAAATTAAAAAAATATGAGCTACACTGGTATCTAGTTTTCAAAGAACATACATTTATATATGAGAGATAGTT
>NZ_JAGXJK010000178.1:0-278 GCF_019091605.1 Micrococcus sp. GbtcB5 | reverse complement strand
CGGATGCCCGCTGAGCCCCCGGACCTCGGCCCGGAGGCGACCCCGGTCCCGCTGCCCTCGGGCGATCACGTCATGCCCTGGTCCGACGAGGTCGACCCCCGGCTGCGGCCCCTGGCCGGCACGGCGCGGCTGCTCGCCGAGCGCACGCAGTGGGGCCCGCCCTACGACGTGGCTGCCCTGGCGCAGAACACCGTCCCCGTGGCCGCCGCCGTCTACGCCGACGCCGTGTACGTGGACCGGGACCTCTCGCTCGAGACCGCGCGGCGCGTCCGCGGCCT
>NZ_JAGXJK010000177.1:0-278 GCF_019091605.1 Micrococcus sp. GbtcB5 | reverse complement strand
GGATCAATCGGAAACCCCTTCTCAGAGGGTCTGCTCGTGGTGGATGGGCAATGCGGCGATGAGGGGATGGACGAAGCCCGTCGGTCCGGTCTTCGCGGCTCCTCCGGGAGAACCCAACTCGTCGAAGAACTCGACGTTGGCCTTGGAGTAGTCAGACCATTCGTCGGGCAGGTCGTCTTCGTAGTAGATGGCCTCGACGGGGCAGACCGGTTCGCAGGCTCCGCAGTCGACGCATTCGTCGGGGTGGATGTAGAGCGAGCGTTCGCCCTCGTAGATGC
>NZ_JAGXJK010000176.1:0-278 GCF_019091605.1 Micrococcus sp. GbtcB5 | reverse complement strand
GGGGTCGGTCTGCACGCCCTCGGCCAGCCCGCGGTCGCGGAACCGGCCGGCGGTGGCGGCCTCCTCGGAGAGCCGGGCGCCCGCCAGGCCCATGTCGCGGCCCCAGTCCTCGGCGGAGGCCTGCTCGGGCCGGGGCGGGATCGGGGTGCCGTAGGGGGTCTCGGTGGGGTCCTCCAGGAGCGTGAGCAGGCGGCGCTCCACCTGGTCGCTCATCACGTGCACCCAGCGGCAGGCCTCCTCGTGGACGAGCTCCCACTCGAGGCCGATCACGTCCGCGA
>NZ_JAGXJK010000175.1:0-279 GCF_019091605.1 Micrococcus sp. GbtcB5 | reverse complement strand
CGTTAGAAGAAACATTGTGTTTAGGATACGCTTTAGAAGGTTTACCTGTAACGATAGTTCGATATTTTAATATTTATGGTCCAAGAGCGAAAGATGGTCCGAATGCAGGAGTAATCCCACGATATATCAGTGCGGCCCTGCAAGGAGAAGACATTCTCGTATATGGAGATGGAAAGCAGACACGTTGCTTTACGTATGTAAGTGATGCGGTAGAGGCAACGATTCGGGCAATGGATGAGAAGGTAAATGGTGAGATTATTAATATAGGTTCTGAGAACG
>NZ_JAGXJK010000174.1:0-279 GCF_019091605.1 Micrococcus sp. GbtcB5 | reverse complement strand
CCGAGTTAAAAGCAACTAACCCTGCTGCATATTCTTTATCACCATCAGCTAGATCGTTCCAAACAATTACCATTGCAATGCAGCGGGCTAACCCAATCATAATGAGTCCGACCATATATTCTGGTTTATCAGGAAGAAAAATAATTGCTAAAACAAACATAAGTACCGGCCCAATAATCCAGTTTTGTACTAAAGATAGCACTAACACTTTTACATCTTTAAATACTCGGCCCATTTCCTCATAGCGAACTTTCGCTAATGGTGGATACATCATTACAA
>NZ_JAGXJK010000173.1:0-279 GCF_019091605.1 Micrococcus sp. GbtcB5 | reverse complement strand
TCTGGCTCGGCGCGCCGTCCTGGCGAACCGCCTCCGCGCGGCGGACGTGGACGCGGAGCCGTGTACCGCCGTCGAGTTCGGCGAGCTCCAGGCGGCCATCGCCGCGGGCCTGGAGGCGCCGCCCGAGCACCCGGGGCCGAGCCACGCCCAGCTGACCGAGCTCAGCCGCCTGCGGGGGGCGGTGCGCGAGCTCGAGGCGGACATCACGGCCCTGCGCCGCCGCCGCAGCACCGTGCCCCGGCCCCTGGCGGCGGTCCGGGAGGACCAGGCGGGGCACCT
>NZ_JAGXJK010000172.1:0-279 GCF_019091605.1 Micrococcus sp. GbtcB5 | reverse complement strand
CCATCGTGAACGCCGAGAAGGTCGCCCTCACCGGCGCCAAGCTCGAGAAGAAGCGCGCCTACCGCCACTCGGGCAACCCGGGCGGCCTGAAGTCGCAGTCCTACGCCGAGCTGCTCGAGACCAACCCGGTCCGCGCCGTGGAGAAGGCCGACAAGGGCATGCTCCCGAAGAACTCGCTGGCCGCCCAGCAGCTCTCCAAGCTGAAGGTGTACAGGGGCGCCGAGCCCCCGCACACCGCCCAGCAGCCCCAGACCTTCGAGATCGGCCAGGTCGCCCAGT
>NZ_JAGXJK010000171.1:0-279 GCF_019091605.1 Micrococcus sp. GbtcB5 | reverse complement strand
ACTTCCATCCTGCGGGAGAGGTCCGCTCGTCTCATCTCAGCCCGGCACCCATGTCAAGAACCTCATGCCCCACAACAGCTAATCAGGTGGGTGATCGGATCTGAGCTTTCCGCAGACGACAGGTTCTACGTCCGGCTGACGGCGGGTTTCATAGGCACCCCTGGCGCAACAAACGTTTTGTCGTGAAATCCTAGACCCCGCCCTAGATGTTGTGGGTCATGAGGTTCTTGCCACGAGGCGCCGGCTGAGATGAGACGAGTGGGCCCCGCCCCGCAGGAT
>NZ_JAGXJK010000170.1:0-280 GCF_019091605.1 Micrococcus sp. GbtcB5 | reverse complement strand
CGTACAGGTGTATAAATGAACGGACAAAAACGGTCTAATATCGCACCCGGTCTTGAAGTTGATATTGTATTAAAACAAGATCAACGCACGGGTAAATTAACACGTGGAATTGTAAAAGATATTTTAACAAACTCTCCTTCTCATCCACATGGCTTTTAAGTACGATTGCAGGCCGGGCAAGTCGGTAGAGTACAAAATATCGTTCAATAAGAAAAGGAGCTCATGTAATCCCGAGCGCCTTTTTCTTTATTATCCTTTAATTTTCTCGATGAAAACTACT
>NZ_JAGXJK010000017.1:0-61796 GCF_019091605.1 Micrococcus sp. GbtcB5 | reverse complement strand
CGCAACGACGCTACCTGCTCCTCGCGCTGGGCGAACGGGGGCACGACGAGAATCTCCACTGGAGATGATCCGTCGATCCTCTGACGGAGATGTCCCGGCGGGGTCGCCCCTGCGGCGGCAGGAAGGACCCCCGGGGTGGCGAAGACCACCTCTCCCGGCCAGAGGCGGGCGTACTCCAGCACTCCGGTCCAGCTCTTCCCCTCGAGGATCCATTCGCCCGTCGCCCTGTCCTGGGAGAGCGGGAACGGGCTGAGATACACAAGTTTCATGCCGACCGACTTCGCTTTCCCCCATGTGGCCCCATAAGCCGCAGATTCTGGTCCTGGTCCAGTCTTTCCATCTGCACTCTAACCGCGGAAGCAAACGCGTCCTCCGAGAACCGCTCGGCGTGCGCCTGCATCACCCCGCGGTCCCAGTCATGCGCCAGCAGACGTTCCACCCCTCCGGCCACCGCATCCACCGTCGGTTCCTCGACGAACACTCCGTTGACGCCGTCCACGATGGTGTCCAGGTAGCCGCCGGCCCGCAGTGCCACGGTGGGCACGCCCCACGCGCTCGCCTCGAGTGGAGTGATGCCGAAGTCCTCGTGGCTCGCGGCGATCAGTGCCGTCGCGTGCGCGTACGCCCAGCGCAGCTGCGCGTCAGTGAGGTCCTGGCCGAACACCACGTCCTCCCCCGCCATCGCGCGCAGCCGTGCCTCCTCCGGGCCCTTGCCGATCACCACGAGCGGCCGCCCCGCACGGGCCGCAGCCTCGATGGCCACATCCACGTGCTTGTACGGCATGAGCCGCGCGACCGACAGCAGGAAACCGTCCTCCGCCAGCCGCTCGGCACCGGGGATCGGCTCCTGCGGGCCCTCCGTGCTCACGGAGTGCGGCGGGAACACGAGGTCCACGCCCTCGAGCCCGTAGACGTCTTCGATCCGCTCCTTCACCACCGTGGAGTTGGCCACATAGCGTGATCGACGCCGGACGGCCGCGCGGTCCCACATCTGCAGGCCCGGCCGCAGCACGCGGGCGATCCGGCCCTTGATGCTGTTCCGACCGCCCTCGCCCAAGTAGTCGTCCAGCAGGTACACCCAGCGCGCCGGGGTATGGCAGTAGACGAGCGTGGCGCCGTCGTAGCGGAATCCATGCGCCCAGCCGGAGGTCGAGACGACGGCGACCGACTCCTTCACGTGCATCAGCGAGGAGGCCAGGGGAAGCAGCGGCAGTGCCCTCCGCGGGTCCTTCCGCAGCAGCCCCACCCGGTTCAGGGGTGAGGTGATGATGCGTACGTCCTTGAACTCCGGGAAGGTTCCCTCGGGGTCGTAGAACGTCGTGTAGATGGGCGCGTCCGGCCACATCCGGTGCAGGGCGAGCACCACCCGCTCCGCCCCGCCCTTCTGAGTGAGGTAGTCGTGGGCGATGGCGATCCGGCCGCGTGTCATGTCGGTCATGGTGCTCCCCTCAGAACTGTCGGCGGGCACGCCCCGGCCGGGTGCGTCCGGTCTCCGCGGCGGCTTCGACCTGCAAGGCGATCAGCTTTCGTGCGATCGGGGCTGGCAACACGGCAGCGGCACGCTCGAGGACGGCGGAGCTGTACTTGATCGTGCGCTCCGTGCTCAGAGCAGCCACCGCCCGCACAGCGGCGCCCCACGGCCCGCCCGGGGCCCGGTCCCCGCCGAGTGCGTCCGCCCTGTGCTTGGCGATGAAGATCTGCCGGGCGGACCCCGAATGCAGAGCCCGGCGCGCCTTGGTGTAGGTGGTGACCGCCGCCGCGTGGTGACGGGTCTCCAGCTCCGGCCGGATCTCCACCGGATACCCGGCGACGTGGAGGCGGTAGCCGAAGTCCACGTCCTCCCAGCCATAGCGGCGGTAGTCGGGGTCGTAGCCGCCGAGCTCCTCGTGGAGGGCGCGGGGGACGGACACGTTGCCCGCCCAGTGCCGCCACTGCTGCTCTGCCGGAAGGGCATAGGCATGGCGACGGTGCGCTTCGTCCTGGGCGTCACCGTAGACGCGCTGATAGGCGGAGTCCGGGAGGACATTGGCCGTCAATCCGATCACCCCGCCAGGCCCGCCCGCGTGCGCGGCCACGTGGTCCCGGATGTAGTGGGGTCCGGGCTCGAGATCGTCGTCCGCGCGGATGAGGATGCGGCCGGACGTCGCGTCGGCACCTGCGTTGAGCGCGGCGACCCGTCCGCGGTTCTCGCCGAAGACGGTCCAGCTCAGGTCCAGGCCCGGGTGTTCCGCGGCCAACTGCGCGAGCACCGCTTCCGACCCGTCCACATCCCCGTCCACGACCACGTGGACCTCGAACGGCGGGGCGTCCTCCTGCGCGGCGAGCGCGCCGATCAGGCGCGGCAACCGCTGAGCACCGCCCCGGCTGGGGACGATCACGCTGGCCCCGGGGGTCAGGGGCGTCTCGGTCATGAGTCCTCCGCGGGGGTCATAGGGACAAGTCATCCAGGAGCTCGGCGACGGCGGCGCGGCCGGCCTCAGGTGAGAACAGCGACGCCCAGCGGCGCCGCTGGGAGTGGGCCACCGCGCCCAGATCGCCCGCGCGCACGGCCTGCAGGCGGTCCGCGAGCGCGGCAGCGTCCCGCTGCGGAACAACGAAGGGGTGATCGTTGCCTACCACCTCCGGTAGTGCGCCCGCCTCCGACACCGCCACGGGCACCCCAGAGGCCATCGCCTCGGCCGCCACGAGGCCGAATGACTCCGCCACATGAGACGGAACGGCCAGCACGTCCACGGAAGCCAGGAACTCGGCGGTGTCCTGCCAGCCGAGCACCTGGACGTCCTCACCCGCCGCCTTCAGGGCGGTGGCGAGCCGCTCGGCTTCGTCATCCGCCACGAACCGGCTCTCCCCCGCGACGCGGAACACGAAAGCACCCGCGTCGGTCTTCCGCAGCAGCGCGGCGGCCTCCAGCAGGGTGACGATGCCCTTGTCCTCGGACAGCCGGCCGAGGAATCCCACGGTCACCGGCTCATCGGCATCGCGGGCCCGCCCTGCCTGCGGCGTCGTCGGACCCGGAACCCAGTTGTGGAGCACGCGGGCCCCGCGGATGCGGTCCGCCGCGAATCGGGACGGCGCGAGGACCGCGAGCGCACCGGGACGCGCCAGGGCGGAGAACACGCGCAGAACCGGCTTCTCGGGTACCTGATGCAGGTGCACGATCCGGCGCCGCCGGCCGGCCAGTGCGGTGGCGGGCAGCAGCCCGTTGCACCACACGACGTCGTCCCCGCCGCGGCCTCGGTCCCAGGCCCGGAGAGCGCGCAGGTACCCCAGGCGTCCGGTCCCACCCATGCGGGCCACGTCGAAGCCGTCCGCGGCGAGGCGATCGGCGGTCTCGGCCGGGTGCGCCGGGGCCACGACGCCCACGTCCCGACCGAGCTCGCGCAGGGCCGTGGCGAGGTGGTGCAGCATCACCTCGCCGCCACCCACTTCGCCCTGGTTTGCCAGGATCCAGATGCGACCGGTCATCGGGCCGGCTCCAGGGATCGGGGATGTCCGGTCCGCGCGTCCACGACGGAGCGGACGCGGGTCAGCCCCCGCTTGGCGGCCTTGCCGAGTGCCTCCTCACCGTACTTCTGCAGGGCCCAGGCGAGCACGGAGACCACGGCCAAGGCCACGAGCATGGCCATGTTCCGGCCCACATACGGCCAGAGCGCGTGGATGAGGATGTATCCGGGGATGGCGTGGAGGATGTAGAGGGAATAGCTGATCTTCCCGTACCACTGGACAGGGGCCAGGAGCAGCACGGACGTCCTCTCCCGCAGCATCACCGTGACTGCGAGGAGCACCACCACGAGGACCTCGAGGGCCAAGGGCATCCCCCGCATGACGAACGTGCTGCCCACCGCGGACACCGCGGCCGCCGCGACCCAGCCGCGGTGCTGCCCCGTCTGCCGCGCGATGTACAAGGCCATCCCCAGCACGAACAACGGAGCGTACTCGGCCACGGTGGCGTTGTTGAGGAGCTTCACCCACAGGGGGTCCCGCTGAGGGTCCGAGCCCACGTGCGGCGCGGTGAACAACACCACGGCCCACGAGATCACCGACCACGCGAGGCTCCCCCACAGCACCACGCGGTCCGAAAGGCGGCAGCGCGTGAGATACAGGAGGATCAGGATGATCACGTAGAACTGCATCTCCACCGCGAGCGTCCAGTAGACGTCCACCACGTTGTCCACGCCGACCCACCGCTGGACCATCGTCAGGTTGACGAGGGCCTGGCCCCACGTGAAGGGGAAGCCGGGCACCGGGTGCAGCAGGAGCAGCACCACGGCGAACACCAGGGAGATCCAGTACGGCGGATAGAGCCGGGCGGCCCGGGAGATGGCGAAGTCGCTCGGCCGGTCGGCCCGCCGGGCGGACATGAAGATGACGAACCCGGAGATGATGAAGAACAGCTGCACGCCCGCCGCACCCCAGGCCGCGTCGTGGAACGCGGCGGGATCCTGCGGATAGTGCGAATTGTGGGCGCCTGTGTAGTGCGAGAACACCACGGCCAGCGCCGCGATCCCCCGAAGACCGTCCAGCTCCCGGAACCGGGGACCCGGCACTCGCTTCTCGGCCGGGGCCACCGAGGCCGCCCCCGGCTCGTTCGGGCTCGCCGCGGTCATCGGTGCCCGCCCTTCCCCACCCGGCGCCCGAGCACCTCGAGGGTCGCCTCGGCGGTCGCCCGGGCCATGGTCTCCATGTCGCCCACGCGCACCTCGCCCGGGCCGTCGGCCGCGGCACGCATGACGGCGTCGGCGATGGCCGCTGGCGTGGTCTCGCGGACCAGGCGCTCGGGGGGCAGGATCTCCCCGTTGCCGCCCACGTCCGTGGCGACGGCGGGCAGGCCGGCGGCCGCGGCGTCGAGCAGGGTGTAGCTGAGGTTCTCCCACGCGGAGAGCTGCACCAGCACGTCGTGCTCGGCCATGGCGCCCCACGGCTCCACGAAGCCGGGCAGGTCGACCGCCTCCGCGACACCGAGCGCCTCGGCCTGGGCACGCAGCTGCCCCTCCAGGGGACCCGCGCCGGCCAGCGTCAACCGCGTCCCGGGGTCGCGCTCCAGCAGGGCGGGCAGCGCCGCGATCAGCCGGTCGAGGTTCTTCTCGGGGGCCAGCCGGGACAGGGACAGGATCCGCAGCCCCTCCCCCGGTGCGCGCCGCTGCCCCGTGGCCGCGGCGCGCACCGGGGTCACGTCCACGCCGTTGCGCACCACGGTGAGGGGCGCCCCCGCACCCCACTTGCGCCGGAGCACGTCCGCGGTGGACTGCGCCACCGCGATCACGAGGTCCGTGCCGCGCAGCCGGGCGCGGTGCGCGGCGTTCTTCACCCGGGCCGCGGCGGCGCGGTTGTACAGCCCGTCGTCCGGGGCGATCCCGTGCTCGGTGCTGAGCAGCGCCGGCGCACCGGGCCGCCGCACTGCCCGAGCCGCACCCAGCGCCGTGAAGGCCGCGAGGTCGGCGTAGGCCAGGTGCGTGTGGACCGCGGCCGGGCGCAGGGTGCGCACCGCCGTCCGGAGCGTGCGCACCGAGGCGGCCAGACCGGCGTCGGGACCGACGTCCCCGGTGAACACCGCCGCGCCCTGCTCGCGCAGGCGCTCGGCGAGCGGCCCCTCGGGGCAGAGCACCGCCAGACGCAGACCGGGCAGGCCCACGCGCGCGACGTCGAGGACGTGCCGGGCCACGCCGCCGAGGTCGGCGACGGGCACCACCCAGAGCGTCAGCGGGGCCGGGGTGGTCGTCGCGGCCTCGGGGATCACAGCCACTGCTCCAGGCGGTCCAGGGCCGTCCAGAAGCCCTCGCCGTTGTTGATATGGCCCTGCCAGATCTCCGGGATGAAGCTCACCCCGGGGGCCAGACGGTCCAGCTGCTCGCACAGCACGGGCCAGTCGACGTCGCCCTCCCCGATCTGCGGTCCCTCCCCGTCCACACCGGTGGCGTCCACGAGGTGCAGGTGGATGGTGTGCGGGGCCAGCTTCTCCACCATCTCCGAGAAGGGGATCCCCAGGAACGTGGCCGAGAGCTTGGAGTGGGAGATGTCCAGGCACAGGGGCACGCCCGTGGCCTCCACGAAGGCCACGGTGTCGTCCGGGTCCATGAAGAGGTTGTGGTACTGCTGACCGCCCATCAGCCACGGGAACGGCGGCAGCGTCTGCGCGGCGATCCGGATGCCGGAGGTGTCCAGGCGCTGCACGGCCTCGGCGATGCGCTCGTACTTCGGCCGCCGCTCCTCCGGGCGGATGTGCCGGTCCAGGGTGAACCCGCCCATGGTGATGACCATGATGGGCTCCTCCTCGTGCGGGAACCAGCGCTTCAGGTCCCGGGTGATGTCGATCGTGCGCTGCACCTCGGCGATCGACCGCTCCCACACGGCGTCGTCGTCGCTGGCCAGGTCCACGAGGAAGTCACCGGAGAAGATGTCCGGCAGGTGGGTGGTGAAGCCCATCGGCATGGGCTCGGTGAACACCGAGTCGATGTCGATCTCGAGGTCCTTGTAGGAGAAGTGGAACTCCAGGAAGTCCGGGGTGCAGTCCTTCGTCAGCGCCGCGACGTCGTGGTAGCGCACCGGCAGGCCCCAGGGGCGCCGGAACTCGAACTGGCGTCCGGTGGGCACCGTGTCCGTGAGGTCGCCGGCGAAGAAGAAGTCGCCCTCGGCCATCTCGCGGTGCAGCGTGCGGCCGACCAGACGCGGCAGCTCGTTGGGCTGCAGGCCGCGGCCCGGGGACTTCACGGTCACGTCGTCGGCGGTGATCGTGACGCCGGCCTGCAGCGGACGGGCCGCCACCAGGGACTTGGCCAGGTTGATGCGGTTCATCGCCTCGCCCGTGGAGACCACGCGCTCGGTCCCGACGCCGATCGACTCCTCGATGTCCCGGGTCTGCCGGACCATCTGCGCGAACTCCTCCGGCAGCAGGGAGACCTTGTGGTCGTTGCCCTCGAGCCCCCGGTCCACGGTGAAGTGCTTCTCGATGATCGCGGCACCCCGGGCCACCGCGGCCAGCGCCACGTGGAAGCCGCGCTCGTGGCCCGAGTAGCCCACCGACGTCTGGGCGATCTCCGCGAGCCGGTCCAGGTAGGCCAGATTCACGTCCTTGTAGGGGGCGGGGTACGTCGACTGGGCGTGCAGCATCGCGAAGGGGACGCCGAAGGAGCGCACGAGGGCCACCGACTCGCGGATCTCCTCCTCCCGGGACATGCCGGTGGAGAGCACCATCGGCAGGCCGGAGGCGGCCGCGTCCCGCAGCAGACCGTGGTTCGTCAGATCCGCCGAGGCGATCTTCACGCCGTCCACCGGGTACTCCCGCAGCACCCGCATGGACGGGGCGTCCCACGGGGTGCACATCAGGGCGACGCCGGCGTCCCGGACGTGGTCGAACACCCGCACCATGTCCTCGGCGGAGAGCGAGAACTTGGCCAGCTCGTCCAGGGTGCGCTGGGCCCCCAGGTCCTCGCCGGCGGTGGCCGCACCGGACTGCCGGTACAGGGCGTCCATGTCCCGCAGCTGGAACTTCACGGCGTCCGCGCCCGCCTCGACGGCCAGGTCCACGAGACGGCGGGCCAGGTCCACGTCGCCCTGGTGGTTGTTGCCGATCTCCGCGATCAGGAACGCCGGGTGGCCCTCCCCGATCCGGTGCCCGCCGATCCGCAGCTCCGCCTCCCGATTGATCGCCAGGGCCGTCAGGCGGCCGCGCTCGTCCAGCAGCGGCAGGTGCAGCGCCCCGGTGGGCAGGGCCTCGCGCATCTCGGCCGGGGAGGCGCCCAGGGACGCCGTCACCGGGTCACGATGGGCGACGTCGGCCGCGGCCACGTCCAGCGACACCTCCGGATGCGCCACGAGCCAGCGGCGCACGTCCCCGTCCGTCAGGGAGCCGACGAGGAAGCCGTGGGAGTCCACCACGAACACGGTGCGTTCGCGGTTGTCGGTCATCTTCTGCAGGGCGGCCAGGAGCGAGTCCTCGGGGAAGACGAGGTAGGGGGTGAGCCTGCGTTCGATGATCACTGCGCGCCTCCGGGGGTGCGGTTCGGTCCGGTGGTGGGGGTCTCGGCGGTGCGCGGGGCACCGAGGTCGGAGCGGTGCCGGAGCACCTTGTGGACCGCCAGGTACTGGTCCATTTGCTGCTCGGCCAGGGCGAAGTCCAGCTCGGTGTCGATGTCCACGCCCTCGAGGTCGTCGAGCTCCAGCAGGCCGATCCGGCCGCCGAGCCGGTTGTGCAGCCGGTCATAGACCCAGGGGCGCGTCACGTAGAGGGACCCGTTCTCGCGGAACCGCAGGTCGGTGCGCGTCATGTCCTGCCGGCGCTTGCGCGCCGTGACGTCGAAGTCCGGGATCGGGCCCGCGCCGGGGTCCTCGGCGTGGCGCCACAGGAACGGGGACACCGGGACGACGCCGACCAGCGAGTCCACCCCCGTGTCCCGGAACTGCCGCACGGCGCGGTCTAGGGTGCCGGGCAGGCGCAGCGGACTGGTGGCCTGGAGCAGCATCACGCCCTCGGGTTCGACGCCGGCCGCGCGCTCGGCCGCGAGCACGTGCTCGATCACGGGCTCGGTGGGGGTCGAGTCCTGCGCCAGGTGGGCCGGGCGCAGGCCCGGGACGTCCGCGCCGTAGCGGAGGGCGACCTCGGCGATCTCGGCCGAGTCCGTGGAGACCACCACGTGCAGATCCTCCTCCGCCTCGAGGGCGGCCTGGATGGTCCAGGCCACGAGCGGGTGGCCGCCCAGGAGGCGGATGTTCTTGCCGGGCAGCCCCCGGGACCCGCCGCGCACGGGGATGACGCACAGGATGCTCACGCGGACTCCTTCCAGACGTGCTCGGCGATCGCGGCCGCGGGGTCCGCGGTCGGCGAGGCCAGGGCCGGGGTGGGCTCCGGTGTGCGGCCGGGCCGCCACCGGGTCATGCCGTAGCGCCGCCAGAACCCCTCGAGCCAGGCGGGCGGGTCCGGGTGGACGGCCCACGCAGGTCTGCCGGCCTGCGCGGCCTCGAGGATCCCGGTGGAGAAGACGGCGGCCACGGGCCCGCGCGTGGCGACGAGGGGCGCCCCGGCGTCGTCGATCCGCACACCGGCTCTGCGCCAGGCCGCGTGCTGGCCGCGGGAGAGACGGTCCCGCTCGGCCGGGTGGGGGCGGTAGGCGGCGCCGGTGGCCCGCACGTACTGTTCGGCGGCCGCGGCGAAGTCCCGGCGGGGCAGCTCGGCGCCGTGCAGCTGGCCGAGGAACACCCCGGGGCCGTCGTCCCCGGCACCCGCGAGCGCGGGCGCGGTCCGGCGGGCCTGCTCCAGCAGTGCCGAACCCACCGGGACGGCCTCCACATCGGCGCGGCCCTGGGTCCACCAGTCCGCGTCCGCGCTCGTGAAGGCGTACAGGGTGGCGTCCTGCGGGACAGGCGGCGTGGACACGGCCAGCAGCCCGTGCTGGACGACGCCGACCCGCGCCCCCCGCTGCCGGGCCCAGCGCACGGCGGCGCGGCCCGAGGGCAGGTACTCCCCCGCCACCAGGACGCGGCGGAGACCGGACAGGCGCTCCGTCACGACGTCGGCGGTGGCGGCGTGCTCTCGGTGACCCGCGGCCCCGGGCAGAGCGGGTGCGTCACCGGCGGGCAACACCCAGCCGACCCCGGCGGCGACCTCCGGCCGCGCAGTCGCCAGGGCGGCCACGGGCGAGGCCAGTGCGGCCAGCTGCGTGGGGCCGAAGGACTCGAGGGCGACGAGCGTGTGCACGTCCCCCGCCGGCAGGAGCAGGCGGGGGACGTCGTCGCCGGTGGGCCGGCGGCGCGTCAGGGCGCCGGCCACGCCGCGCACGGTCGAGCGCGCGGTGTCCGCGGCCCGCCGGGTCAACGGCCACTGGGCGCGCTGCCACGCCTGCCAGCGCGGCAGATCCTCGGAGCGCCAGAAGAGGGGCGCGTCGGTCATGCCCACCATCCCTGGGCCATGGCCGCCCGGTGCGCGAACGTGTGCTCCGCGTGCGACCGGCGGCGGCCGGCCTCTCGGATGCGCGCTCCCCAGGCGGGGTCCGCGACGATCCGGCGGCCCAGCTCGATGAGGTGGTCCGCGTCCTCGAAGACGAGCACCTCCTCGTCCGGGACGTAGAACTCGGCCACGTCGGCCCGATCGACCAGCTGGAGACCGCCCATGCCGGGCACCTCGAAGGTCCGCATCGCGTGGCCGGCCTGCAACCCGTGGATGTTGATGGCGCCCGCGGCGGCCGCCTGAACGGCGTACGCCTCCTCGAGGGGGATGTCCCGTTCGGCTGGCAGGTCCGGACGGGTCAGCTCCCACGTGCGCAGGCGGTCCACCGGGTGGTGGCTCCACTGACGCCCGTAGGCGCGCACCGGCACCCCGGCCGCGGCCAGGCGGGTGAGCAGCTCCACGCGGTTCGGGTAGCGCGAGCCCACGAAGACCAGTTCGTCGCGCCGCGGCACCTGGGGCAGCGCCATCGCCGGGTCGAAACCGTTGGGCATGTAGTGGGCGTCCACGCCCTCGCCGGCCAGCAGCTCGGCCTCGGAGCGGGCGTAGCTGAGCACCGGCCCGACGGAGCGCAGGAACTCCATCGAGTAGTCGTGCCGCGCGAGGTCGTCGTACAGCCAGAGCATGCGGGGCAGGCCCGCATCGAGGATCTCGGACCAGAAGTCCTCGCCCAGCGAGTCCCCCTTGATCACGAGCACGCGGTCCGGCCGGGCCTCGCGCAGGGCGGCCACGGCCCGCCCCGTGTCCCAGGCGACCCGCGCGGCCGTGCGGTCCACGCCCACCTTCTGCGGCAGCTCGAGCAGCCCCTTGTTCCGCAGCTTCATGCCGAGCGTGGCGTAGGCGTCGTAACAGTGCACCGTGACGTCGAAGCCCTGGGCCGCCCACGCCGCCGCGATGGAGCGGTGATAGCCGTGGAACGCCGGCGAGACGAGGAACAGCCGTTCCGGTGAGCGGCCGCCCCGCGCCTCGGGCGGCGCGGCCACGGTGTAGCCGGTGGCGCTCATCGGCGCTGCCCCTTCCAGACCAGCGCGTGCTCGTCCCGGAACACGGCGCGGGCGTCCACGTCCACACCCCGGGCCTGCCGGAGCGCGTTCACGGCGAAGTTCGCCCCGGTGGCCGCGGTGAGCGCGGCCCTGAGGACCCGGGGGTGACCGAACTTCCGGGCGTAGCGGTACCGGGAGTCCACCAGCCAGCCGCGCCGGCGCAGCGGATCCGAGGAGCCGTGCAGCCCGTGCGGCACACGGACGGCCGGGACCACGATCGACGGCACGCCGCGCTCGCGCAGGCGGCGCTGCAGGTCGACCTCCTCGGAATTCATGAAGTACTCCTCGTCGAACCCGCCGACGGCGCGGACCTGGGCCATCGGCAGGAGCAGCACGGCGCCCATCACCCAGTCGACCGCCACGGGCGAGGCGGACCGGGCCGCCGCGACGTCGTGCCCCACGGCCTCGTGGAGCACGTCCAGGTGACGGAAGCGGGCCAGCGGAGTCAGCCACTCCACGGTCTGGTGCAGGACCGTCGGGAAGTGCCGCCCGGACCACTGCGGCGTGCCGTCCTCGTTGACGACCTGCGGGCTGACCACGGCCGGCTGATACGGGGCGGCCGCCGCCACCAGCGCGTCGATCTGCGCCCCCGTGATCTCCGCGTCCGAGTTGAGGACCAGGGCCAGCTCGGTGGTGACCGCGGCCAGGCCGGTGTTCACGTTCGCGCCGAAGCCGCCGTTGCGCTCGCGGCGCACCACGGTCAGACGCGGATCGTGCGCCTCGGGGTACGGGGTGGGCGAGGCGTCGTCCGAGACCACGACGGCGGCCAGCGCGTCTCCGGGATCGCTCAGCAGGCGGTCGACGAGGGCGAGGGTGGGGGCCGCATCGCCGTAGTGCGGGATCACCACGGTCACCGCCGCCGTGGGCGACTGGGCTGCCATGCGGGCTCCTCCCTCAGCTCGGATGGACGGCGCACTCAGCGCCCGAGAACCTGTGTCGAGTATAGGGAGGCTCTGGCGAAGACCCGTGCCAGCCGGTGGGGCGGCGCCATGGCCGCCCACACGGCGCTCAGTACACTGACCGGACAGCCACGGGATGGAAAGGGTGAGCCATGCCCGGCGCCCAGGGGGAGGACGAAGCCATGAGCGAGACCACCGCGTTGCGCATCGGCACCGGTCTCGATGCCGTGACGGTGAGCGGCCTCACAGGAGACGAGCGCGCGGAGGTCATCGCGTCCTGGGCCCGGTGCGGTGTGGAGGCCGTGGAGCCGCCGGCCCGCGCGGATGCGCACCGCGGCGCCGACACCGCGCGTCCGTGGCTCCAGTGGCACGAGGACCTGGTGTCCCTGGCGACCTCGCGGGCGATCGAGTCCGCCCGCGGCACCCACCTGCTGTTCCATGCCGCGTGCCTCGCCGCACCGGACACCGGGGCGGCGATGGTCCTGGTGGCGGCGTCCGGGACGGGCAAGACGACGGCCACGCGCCGGCTGGGGCCCCATTTCGCCTACCTCACCGACGAGACGGCGATCATCGCCCCCGACGGCCTGGCCGTCACCCCGTACCCCAAGCCGCTGTCCGTGCTGGAGGCACGGGGAGTGCGACCCAAGACCCAGCGCGGCCCGGACGACCTGGGTCTCGGCCCGACCCTCCCCGCCGCCCGGCTGGCCCGGATCGCCGTGCTGGACCGCGTGCGGGATCCGGCAGGTCCGGTGACGCCGCGGGCGGAGGCCATGGAACTCGTGGCCGCGCTCGAGGCGCTCGTCCCCCAGACCTCCTCCCTCGCCCGGCTCCCCCGCGGTCTCGTGACGCTCTGCCGCGTCCTCGACGCGGTCGGCAGCGCCCAACGCCTCGTCTACGCCGAAGCGGAGGACCTGCGGGACGTCGTCGACGGCCTGCTGGCGACCCCGCCCACGCCCGTCACCCCCGCCTGGGAGGCACTCACCGAGGCAGAGCTTTCGGCCTCCGTCGGAGTGGCAACCCCGGGCGCGGTGTCCCGCTGCGCCGTCGACGACGGCATCCTGACCGACAGCGGCCGCCTGGTCCTGCTCGCCTCGGACCGCCTGGTCGTGCTCGAAGGTCTGGGCCCGTCCGTCTGGCTCCTGCTGGACGAGCCGCGGACGGCCGCCGACGTAGTGGCCCGCCTCCGCGCCGAAGGGCCCGTGCCCGAGGACGCCGAGGCCCGGGTGCGGGAGGCGATGGACGCCCTGGTCACCGCGCAGCTGGCCACGACCGGCTGAGCCGGCACGGCCCGGAGGCGGCCGGCGCCCAGGACGCCCCGCCCCCTCAGGAGATCAGTGCCCGCCCCAGTGCGTGGGCGGCCAGACGGTCACGAAGACCTCGCCCACGATGTCCTCGCGGGTGACGAAGCGCGCGCAGTCCCCGGCCTGGTCGGCGGGGATGCCGCGGCACGCGATCACGGAGTCGGCCGAGTTCGAGCGGTGGTCGCCGAGCACGAGCATCGAGTCCTCCGGCACGGTGACCGGGCCGAAGCAGCGCGCGGAGATCACCTCGGACTCGCAGTCCAGCTCGTCCCGGATGAACGGCAGGTCGTTGTGGATGTACGGCTCATCCAGGGGCTCCCCGTCCACGGTCACGGCGCCCTCGGCGGTGCAGCACTCCACGGTCTGCCCCGCGGTGCCGACCACGCGCTTGACCAGGGCCTGCTCGTGCGAGCGGCCGATGCCGGTGAGGTCGCCGAACGTGCGGACAGCGTTCTCCACGGCCCCCTCCGGTGGCATGGGGTGCGCCCAGTCCTCGTTGGCCGTGAAGACCACCACGTCCTGGGAGTCGGCCATCCCGTCCGGGTAGGCGGTGCGGTTGACCAGCATGCGGTCCCCCACCTCGAGGGTGTTCTCCATCGAGCCGGACGGCACCGAGTACACCTTCACCCACAGGGCCTGCACCACGGCGACAACCGCGAGGGCCACCACCACGTTCAGCAGCAGGGAGGCCCAGAACGGCAGGCGCGGACGATGAGGCTGCGGCGCGGCCACCGCGCCGCCGTCGTCCCCGTGGGCCGGCTCGACGCGCTCGGCCATGGTCAGGCGACGCCGTCGAAGAGGCTGGTGACCGAGCCGTCCTCGAAGACCTCGCGGATCGCGCGGGCGATCAGCGGGGCGATCGAGAGCACGGTGAGGGTCTCGAAGCGCTTCTCCTCCGGGATGGGCAGGGTGTTGGTCACCACGACCTCACGGGCGCCGCACTCGCCGAGACGCTGGGCGGCCGGGTCCGAGAACACCGCGTGCGTGGCGGCGATGATGACGTCCTTGGCGCCGGCGTCCTTGAGGATCTGCACGGCGCCGGCGATGGTGCCGCCGGTGTCGATCATGTCGTCGATCAGCACGCAGACGCGGCCCTCGACGTCCCCGACCACGGTCTTGGACTCGGCCTTGTTCGGAACGGTGAGGTCCCGGCTCTTGTGCACGAAGCCCAGCGGCACGCCGCCCAGGCGGTCCGCCCACTGCTCCGCCACGCGCACGCGACCGGTGTCCGGGGAGACCACCGTGACCTCCTCGCCCTCCACGCTGGAGCGGATGTGGTCCGCCAGCAGCGGGATGGCGAACAGGTGGTCCACCGGGCCGTCGAAGAAGCCCTGGATCTGGGCGGTGTGCAGGTCCACGCTCATCACGCGGGAGGCGCCGGCGGTCTTGTACAGGTCCGCCACGAGGCGGGCCGAGATCGGCTCGCGGCCGCGGCCCTTCTTGTCCTGGCGGGCGTATGGGTAGAACGGCGAGACCACTGTGATGCGGCGGGCGGAGGCGCGCTTCATGGAGTCCACCATGATCAGCTGCTCCATGAGGTGGTTGTTCAGCGGCGCCGGGTGCGACTGGATGATGAACACGTCCTTGCCGCGCACCGACTCGCCCGAGCGCACGTAGATCTCGCCGTTGGCGAAGTCGTAGGCGCTCATGGGGAGCAGCTCGGTGCCCAGCTCCTCGGCGATCTCCTGCGCGAGCTCGGGGTGGGCGCGGCCCGTGGCCAGCACCAGTCGCTTGTCCTCGCTGCGGCTCAGCTCCGTCATGACGTCCTCAACATCCTTCGTGGTCTCGCGTTCCAGGACCGACGGCGTCCGGCGTCGGTGTCGGCCGCCCGGGGCGGCCCGGTCCTCGCACCCATCCTAGGGCGCGAGGGATCAGCACTCGGCGTCCGCGACCGCCGCTCCGGCCGCCTCAGCGGCCTGCGCGGACGTGCTGCCGGGGCGCTTGGCGGGCACCCAGCCCTCGATGGTGCGCTGCGCCACGGCGTTCAGCGCCAGGGCGCCGGCCGGGACGTCGTCGCGGACCACCGCGCCGGCACCGGTGTAGGCGCCGTCGCCCACCGAGACCGGGGCCGTGAACACCGTGTTCGAGCCGGTGCGCACGTGGGCCCCGATCACGGTGCGGTGCTTGGCGACGCCGTCGTAGTTGGCGGTGATGTTGCCGCAGCCGATGTTGGTGTACTCGCCGATCTCGGCGTCCCCGGCGTAGCCCAGGTGGGAGAGCTTGGCGCCGCGGCCCACGGTCACGTTCTTGGTCTCGTAGAACGCGCCGATCTTGCCGTCCTCCCCCAGCACCGTGCCCGGGCGCAGGTAGGTGAACGGGCCGACGGTCGCGCCCGCGCCGATCACGGCCTCCGTGGCGTCGGTGCGCTTCACCACGGCGCCCTCCCCCACCTGCGTGTCCGTGAGGGTGGAGTCCGGGCCGACGACGGCGCCCGTGGCCACCGACGTCGCCCCATGCAGCTGGGTGCCGGGCTTGAGCGTGACGTCCGAGGCGAGGGAGACGGTGACGTCCACCCACGTGGAGGACGGGTCGACGACCGTGACACCCTCCTTCATCCAGCCGCGCAGCACGCGGTCGTTGAGCTGGCGGCCCAGGTCGGAGAGCTGACGGCGGTCATTGGCGCCCTCGACCTCCCACACGTCGTCCGTGCCCACCGAGGCGACACGGCCGCCCTCGGCGCGGGCCCTGCCGAGCACGTCCGTGAGGTACTTCTCGCCCTGCACGTTGTCCGTGGAGATCTCCGGCAGGGTGCGGCGCAGCAGGGCGGCGTCGAAGGCGTAGATGCCGGAGTTGACCTCGCGGATCGCCACGAAGGAGTCGTCCCCCGTGGACTCGGCGTGGGCGAGGGCGTCCTTGTGCTCCATGATCCGCTCCACGAGGCCCTCGGCGTCGCGGACGATGCGGCCGTAGCCCGTGGCGTCCTCGAGGGTGGCGGTGAGCACGGTGACGGCGTTGCCGTCCGCCTCGTGGTCCGCGACGAGGCGGGCGAGCGTCTCCGGGGTCAGCAGCGGGACGTCGCCGTAGGTCACCACGACGGTGCCCTCGATGTCCGCGGGCAGGGCGGCCAGGCCCAGCTCGACGGCGCGGCCGGTGCCCGGCACGTCGTCCTGGTCGGCGATCGCCAGCGCGTCGATGCCCAGCTGGGCCGCCACCGTCTCGAGGTGCTCGGCCACGCGGGCCCGCTCGTGCCGGACCACGGCCACGAGGTGCTCCGGCGCGAGCGACCAGGCCGCCGCGAGCGCGTGGCCCACGAGGGAGCGCCCCCCGATCGCATGCATGATCTTCGGCGTCGTCGACTTCATGCGGGTGCCCTGGCCCGCGGCCAGGACGATCACGGCGGAGGGACGGGCGGACGGCTGGGACATGGGGGCTCCTGCACCGGTGGGGGTCAGCGGACGGGGGTTCCGCCCCTAGGATTCGAACCTAGACCGCACGGCTCCAAAGGCCGGCGTGCTGCCATTACACCAGGGCGGAGCGCCGGACCCCAGGGGGCGGCGACGACGGCCCATTCTTCCACACGGGTCGCGCGGATCCGGGGTCAATAGGCGCCGTCGGCGGCGATCACGGCCTTGACGGTCCGCCCCAGGATCACGAGGTCGCCCAGGATGGACCAGTTCTCCACGTAGTAGAGGTCCAGGCGGACCGCCTCCTCCCACGGGAGGTCGGACCGGCCGGAGACCTGCCACAGCCCCGTGATGCCGGGCTGCACCAGGAAGCGGCGGTGCACGTACTGCTCGTAGGCCTCGACCTCGTGCGGCAGGTGGGGCCGCGGGCCCACGAGGGACATGTCCCCCCGCAGCACGTTCACGAGCTGGGGCAGCTCGTCGATGCTGGTGCGGCGGATGAGCTTGCCGACCCGGGTGATACGCGGGTCGTCCTTCATCTTGAACAGCACGTCCGCATCCCCGCCGTCTGAGACGAGCCGCTGCCGGATCTCCTCGGCATCCACCACCATGGAACGGAACTTGAGCATGGTGAACGGCCTGCCGCCGAGACCGATGCGCTCCTGCCGGAACAGCACCGGCCCGCCGTCCGTGGCCTTGACCGCGATCGCGACGGCGATCAACAGCGGCGAGATGGCGATCAGGCCCAGCCCCGACGCGACGACGTCGAACGCCCGCTTGGCGAACGCCTTGCCCTCGGAGAGGCGCGGGGTGGAGAGGTGGATGAGCGGCAGACCCGCGAGGGGCTGCGTGTGGAGGCGGGGTCCGGCGACGTCCACGAGGGCGGGTGCCATGATCAGGGAGACGCCGCGCTCCTGCAGCTCCCAGCCCAGTCGGCGGACGTCCGAGGGGACGAACGGGTGGCCCGAGGTGATCACCACGGCTTCGACGTCGCGCTCCTCCACGTGGGCGACCACGTCCTCCACGGTGTCCAGGTCCGTGGAGACCGGTATCGGGAGGTAGTCCTCCTGCCGGGTCTTGTATCCGGGGAGGGCCGCGGCCACGGGGGCGTATCCGGCGCCGGCCTCGGAGTCGAGGGCCTCGAAGATGTGCCGGACGGCCTTCGGGCCGCCGACGAGCAGGAGCCGCCGCCGGAACCTGCCGCGGTGTCGCTGCCGCGCCACCCACCCGCGCACGAGGAACCGGCCCAGCAGGAGCAGGAGCACGCCCAGCGGCAGAGCCAGGCCCACGTAGCCGCGCGCCACTTCGAGACCTGCCGCATAGGCGAGGATCGCGACGGTGCCGAAGAGGTACAGGGTGGCCTGCAGGACCCGCTTGTACTCCTCGGTGCCCACCCCCAAGATCCGGATGTCCCGGGAGCCTTGGATGGTCAGCGCGAGCACCCAGGCCGCGCTCAGCGCGAGGCTGATGACGCTGTAGTCGACGAGTGCGGCGCCCGGGAGGGTGGTGCGCCGCGGTCCGCCGAAGCGGAGCTGGGCCGACACGAAGGTGGCGAGCAGGACCGCGACCACGTCCACGACCAGGACGAGTCGCGGAAGGCCTCGCTCCCAGGGCCGGCCCAGGACACGGCCGCGGGCGGTCGAGCCCATGCGGAGCGTGGTCGACTCGTCACCGGGGCTCGCGATCACGGCCTGCTCCTCCGTCCTGACGTGGGGGATGGTCCACGTCATGTGGGCCGGGCATGGTGCTGTGCCCCAACCCTCGATTATAGGGCGGAGACAGCAGCCGGCTGTGACACCTGCCGCATTCTCCTGTGAGCCCCCGCCGGTCAGCCCCCTTCGGCGAGTTCGGCAGCCTGCAGCCACTCCTCCTCCAGGACGTCCAGCTGTGCGTCGAGGTCCTTCAAGTCGGCGGAGGCCGCGGTGAGGGCGTCGAAGTCCTGCGCCTGCCCCAGCTCGGCCATCCGCGCCTCGAGGCCGGACCTGCGGTCCCGCAGCCGGGTCATCTGCTTCTCGAGCCGGGCCATCTCCTTGCGGGCCAGCCGACGCTCCGCCTCGGTGGGCCCGGTGTCCTCCTCCGGCCCGCCCATGCCCGCGCACGTCCCGACGACGTCGTTGCGGCCCCGTACCGGGCCGGCTCCCCGGGCCGGGCCGCCGGCCTCGTCCATCGCGGCGCGCAGCTCGAGGTATTGGTCCACCCCGCCCGGCAGGCCGCGGACCTTGCCGTCCCCGAGCAGGGCGACCTGGTGGTCGGTGACACGCTCGAGCAGGTACCGGTCATGGGAGACCACCACGAGGGTCCCCGGCCACCCGTCCAGCACGTCCTCGACGGCGGCCAGGGTGTCCGTGTCCAGGTCGTTGGTCGGCTCGTCGAGCATGAGGACGTTGGGCTCGCCCACGAGCAGGCGCAGCAGCTGCAGGCGCCGGCGCTCGCCGCCCGAGAGCTCGGAGACCTGAGTCCACTGCCGGGAGGTGCCGAAGCCGAGCATCTCGAGCAGCTGGCCGGAGGACATCTCGCGGTCGCCGACCTGGAAGGACGAGCCTTCGCGGGCCATGACTTCGGCGACGCGCAGGTGGGCGACGTCGTCGAGCTCCTTCACGTCCTGGGTGAGGGTGGCCGAGACCACCGTCTTGCCGCGCTTCAGCCGCCCCGAGTCCGGAGCGATGCGGCCGTCGAGCAGGCGCAGCAGGGTCGACTTGCCCGCACCGTTGACGCCGACCACGCCGAGCCGCTCGCCGGGCGCCAGGCGCAGGGTGACGTCGTCGAGGATCGGCTTCTCCCCCAGCGTCAGGCTCACGTGCTCGAGGTCGAGGACGTCCTTGCCGAGCCGGGCCGTGGCCATCTTCGCCAGGGACACCGAGTCACGCGGGGCGGGGACGTCCTCGATGATGGCGTTGGCCGCCTCGATGCGGAACTTCGGCTTGGACGTGCGCGCCGGGGCGCCACGGCGCAGCCAGGCGAGCTCCTTCTTCACGAGCTGTTGACGCTTCTGCTCCGTCACCGCCGCCTGCCGGGAGCGCTCCGCGCGCGCGAGCACCCACGCCGCGTAGCCGCCGTCGAACGGGTCCACCGTGGCGTCGTGCACCTCCCACGTGCGCGTGCAGACCTCGTCGAGGAACCACCGGTCGTGGGTGACCACCACGAGGCCGCCGTCGGTGGGGCGCCAGCGCTGCTTCAGGTGGCGGGCGAGCCACGCGACGCCCTCGACGTCCAGGTGGTTGGTGGGCTCGTCGAGGAAGAGGACGTCGTCGTCCCCGGCGAGCAGACGGGCCAGGGCGACGCGCCGGCGCTGGCCGCCGGAGAGGCCCCGCACGGACTGCTCGAGGTCGAAGCCGTCGAGGAGACCACCCAGGACGTCCCGGACCTTGGGGTCCGAGGCCCACACGTGGTCGTCCACGTCCCCGACCACGGCCTGACGCACGGTGTGCTCCGGGTCGAGCCGGTCCTGCTGGTCCAGCACGCCCACGCGGACGCCGCCGCGGCGGGTGACGCGGCCCGTGTCGGGTTCCTGGAGGCCGGCGAGGATGCGCATGAGCGTGGACTTGCCGTCGCCGTTGCGGCCCACGAGTCCGATCCGGTCCCCCTCATCCACGCCGAGGGAGAGGCCCTCGAGGACGGTGCGGGTTCCGAAGGCGATGCCGATGTTCTCGGCGCCGAGCAGGTGGGCCATGGAGGAGGTGATCCTTTCCGGGCGGAGGAGGGGTGGTCGGGTGCGGCGGGGTGCGCCGCCTGGTCTCACAGCACGTGGGCGCCCGGCACGGGGCCGTGGACGGGGAGGGCGCGCACGCCCGTGCGCTCCTCGATGGCCGAGGCCAGCCGCAGCGCGGAGGCCTCGTCCTGCGCCACGAAGAGCAGGGTGGGGCCGGAGCCGGAGACCATGCCGCGCAGCGCGCCCTCGTCCAGGCCGAGGTCGAGGACGTCCGAGAGCTCGGGGAACAGGACGACGGCCGGGGTCTGCAGGTCGTTGTCCATGGCGGTGGCGAGTTCGAGCGGGTCGGCCGCGGTGAGGGCCCGCAGGACGGCCTCGTTCACCTCCGGGCGCGCCGGCCCGTCGGGCAGGTGGCCCTCCCGGCGCAGCTCGTCCAGGGTCTGGAACACCACGGGGGTGGACAGCCCGGCGTCTGCCGGGACGAGGACGAGGTGCACCGGGGTGCGGGCCGCGACGGGGGTCAGCTCCGCCCCGGTCCCGAGCCCGACGGCGGCGCCGCCCAGCACGCTGAAGGGCACGTCCGCGCCCAGCGGGGCGGCCAGCTCGGCGAGCTCGGCGCGGGTGTGCCCGGTCTCCCACAGGGCGCTGCACGCGAGCAGCGCGGCGGCCGCGTCGGCGGAGCCGCCGCCCATGCCGCCCGCGACCGGGACCTGCTTGGCGACCTCGAGGTGGACGCCGTGGGTGTCAGGATCGAGCCCGAGGGTGCGCCGCAGGTGTGCGGCGGCGCGGTGCGCGAGGTTGCGCTCGTCCCAGGGCACGTCCTGGGTGTCCACCAGACTGATGTGGCGGCCCGACGGGCCGACGGTGATCCTCCCGTCCGTGCGCGCGATCGCCGTGACGGTCTCCCGCAGGCTGACGGCCAGGTACACGGTGGCCACGGGGTGGTAGCCGTCCGTGCCGGGGGGTCCCACCCGCAGGGACAGGTTCACCTTGCCGGGGGCGCTGACCGTGACGTGCCGGGCCGTGGGGTCGAGGCCGAGGTCCTCCGTCGTCATGCAACCACCTCCTCCGCCGCACGCCGCGGGCCGTGCTCGGCGATCCGCGCGAAGGCCGCGATGTCCAGGGCCTCGCCGCGGGCGCGCGGGTCCACGCCGGCGGCCACCAGGGCGTCCTCCGCCGCCTGCGGCGACCCGGCCCAGGAGGCGAGCGCGGCGCGCAGGGTCTTGCGGCGCTGGGCGAAGGCGGCGTCCACCACGGCGAAGACCTCCCGGCGGGACGCGCCGCCCGTCGGCGGCTCGCGCCGGGTGAAGGCGACCAGCCCGGAGTGGATGCGCGGAGCCGGCCAGAACACCTGGGTGCCGATGGTGCCCGCCTTGCGCACGTCCGCGTACCAGGCCGCCTTGGCGGACGGCACGCCGTACACCTTGGAGCCGGGCCCGGCCGCGAGACGGTCCGCGACCTCCTCCTGCACCATCACCAGGCCGTGCCGCAGTCCCGGCAGGACCGCGAGCGCGTGCAGCAGCACGGGCACGGCCACGTTGTAGGGCAGGTTCGCCACGAGCGCGGTGGGGCCGCCGGCGGCGGTGGCGGGCCGGACCTCAGCCAGGGCCTGCTCGCTCAGCGTCATGGCGTCCGCGTGCAGCACGGCGAGGGCGTCCTCGGCCCCGGGGCGGAACTCGGCGGCGGTGCGCGGCAGGCGGGCGGCGGTGACCGGGTCGATCTCGACAGCGGTGACGGCGGCGGCCGCGTCCAGCAGGCCGAGGGTGAGCGAGCCCAGCCCGGGGCCGATCTCGAGCACGTGCTCGTCCGCGGTCACGTCCGCTGCCTGCACGATGCGCCGGATCGTGTTCGGGTCGATCACGAAGTTCTGGCCCCACTGCTTGGTGGGACGCAGGTCCAGCTCGGCGGCGATGCGCCGCACGTCCGCGGCGCTCAGCAGCGGGGCGGGGGCGGGGTGCGGGGAGGGCTGGACCATGCCCGCGAGTCTATCGGGGCGCTGGACAGGGTAACGGGGGCGCAGCGGCGCGGGCTCCGCTCAGGTGGAGAGGTCACCGAGCCGGACGAGCTCGCGGAACTCGGGGCTCGTCTCCTGCAGCCCGGCGAACGTGCCCTGGCCGATGATCCGCCCCTGGTCCATCAGCACGATCTGATCGCAGCGCTTGACCGTGGAGAGACGGTGGGCGACCACGATGACCGTGATCCGGCCGCGCAGCGACTCGATCACCTCGGTGACCCGGCGTTCCGTGAGGTTGTCGAGGGCCGACGTCGCCTCGTCGAGCACGAGGAGGCGGGGGCGCCGGAAGAGCGCGCGCGCGATGCCCAGGCGCTGGCGCTGGCCGCCGGAGACGCCCACGGCCCCTTCGCCGATCACGGTGTCCAGGCCGTCGGGGAGCTCGTCCAGCCACTGGCCCAGCTGGGCTTCGCGCAGCACGCGCTCCACCTCGGCCCGGTCCGCCGTCTGGGTGGCCTCGACGTCCAGGAGCACGTTGTGCAGCACCGTCCCGTTGACCACGGTGACGGACTGCGGGACGAACGCCACGTTGTCCCACCAGCCGCGCGGGTTGGCCCCGAGCTCCACCCCGTCCACGTAGACCCCACCGCGCTGGGCGTGGTGGAAGCCGATGACCAGGTCCACCAGGGTGGTCTTGCCGGCACCGCTGCCGCCCACGAAGGCGTACGAGGAGCCGAAGGGGATGCGCAGGTCGATGTCGCGCAGGACCGGTTCGGCCTTGCCGGGGTAGGTGAAGGACGCGTCCCGCACCTCGATGGACTCCTCGAACGTGATGCGCTCGTAGGGCCGGTCCGCCGCGTGCAGGACCGGCTGCGCGGCGGCGAGCTCCGCCGTCGTGCGCTCGAAGGCCGGCCAGGAGGTGCGGATCTCATTGGTGGTGGCCATGAGCGCGGCCATGGACGGCAGCACGCGGAAGCCGGCCATCGCGAGCAGGGCGAGCGAGCCGAACGCCTCCCCGCCGCGGCCCTGGATGAAGGCCACGGCCACGAGCGCCGCGATGGCGGCCACGAAGGCGACCTCGAGCACGTAGCGCGGCATCATCGTGAGGATCATCTTGAGCCGCGTGGCTTCGGCGCTCTCCATGCGGGCCGCGCGGTACTCCTCCATGAAGGCCGAGTCGTTGCCGCGGATCTTCACGTCCTTGTAGTTCTCCAGGCCCTGCAGCGCCGCCGTGTTGGCCCGCTCCCCCGCGGTCACCAGGGTCCAGCCCAGGCGGGAGGCCGGGCGGCGGATCACGGTCTTGATCACCCAGGCGACGGCGAGGAAGTACAGGGCCATCCCGAGCCCCGTCAGCGGCATGGAGACGCCCACCACGACCGCCACCGCGACGAGCGTCACGGCCTCCGTGAGGAACGTGACGGACGCGTTCACCACGCCCGTGTACGCCATGCTGGAGGTGCCGGTGACGTTGTTGACCAGGGTGCCCACAGTGCGCGTCAGGTGCAGGCCGTAGTCGGCCCGCAGGTAGTAGCGCAGCAGCGTGGCGGACGTGCGGATCAGGTTCTGGTTGGTGAACCCCATGGTCCACCAGCGGAACGCGAGCACCAGGATCGCCTTGAGCAGGAAGGCCAGCACGATCACGACGGCGAAGGCCACCGTCTGCTCCGGCACCGTCACGGCCCCGAACCGGGCCAGCAGCCCTTCGAGCGCCGGGGAGCCCAGCTCACCCGAGGTCAGCAGGCTGACCAGCGGGAGGATCGAGGCGAGCGCCACCATCTCGAGGCCGGCCACGAGGACGGACCCGAGGACCACGAACACGAGGCGGATCCGCATGGGGCGGTCCACCAGGTACTGCGTTCCCTCGGGCAGCCGGGCTTTGAGGAGTCGGGTCAGCACGTCGTCCATCCTAGGGGCCGGGTCTGGATCGGCTCAGAACGAGCCGTACACCCGGGCGGTGTTCTCGCTCACCGCGCGGGCGAGGGCGTCCACGTCGTCGCCGCGCGTCTCCGCCATGCCCCGCAGGGTCAGCGGGATCAGGTAGGGCGCGTTGGGGCGACCCCGATGCGGATGCGGCGTGAGGAAGGGCGCGTCCGTCTCCACGAGCAGCAGCTCGGCCGGGGCGATCCGCAGCGCCTCGCGCAGCTCGTCGTTGGCCTTGAAGGTGACGGGGCCGGCGAAGGACATGTGCCAGCCGTGCTCGGCGCACGTGCGGGCCAGATCGGGCCCGCCGGAGAAGCAGTGGAACACCACGTGCGGGGGCAGCCCGCCGTCGGCCGCCTCCTCGAGCAGGATCCGGACGACGTCGTCGTGCGCGTCCCGATCGTGGATCTGCAGGGCCGTGCCGAGTTCGCGGGCGAGTCGGATGTGCCGGCGGAAGGACTCCTGCTGCGCGGCGTGGCCGGCCTCGTCCTGCGTCCGGAAGTAGTCGAGGCCCGTCTCGCCGACGGCGCGCACGCGGGGGTGGCGGGCGAGCTCCGCGATCTGCGCGAACGCCTCCTCGAACTCGCCGCGCTCGGCCAGGCGGGCCGCGTCGTTGGGGTGCAGCGCCACGGCCCCGAGCAGGCGGGGCTCGGCCTCGATCGCCGCGATCGTGAACCGGGCCGAGGCGACGTCGCAGCCCACCTGGACCGCGCCGGTCACGCCCACGGCCTCCGCCGCGTCCATCGCCTGGTGGACGTCCACGCGGACCAGGCCGTCGCGGAAGTCGAGGTGCGTGTGGTTGTCCACGACGGGCACCGGCAGCGGCTCGGGTGCGGGCGGGTAATCGAGACGACGCTTGCGGCCCGACTTCTCCTCGTGGGCGTCCCGGCGCGGGCCGCCGTCGTCGTCCGGCTGCGGGGCGGGGGCACGGTAGGCGAGGGGGGTCTCGGATGCGTGGGCCATGCACCCCACTCTAGGGAGCCGAACCCGGGCCCCCGACATGCCTCGGGGGCGGCATCGGGTGGTATCCACGTCGGATACCACCCGATACCGCCCCCGGAGGACACGGCTCGGCGCGAGGGTCAGGCCTTCGCGGCCGCCCACGGGTCGGCGATGCCGATGTACTGCACCGAGGTGTACTCCTCGATGCCCTCGGCGCCGCCCTCGCGGCCCAGGCCCGACTGCTTCACGCCGCCGAACGGCGCGGCCGGGTTGGAGATGACGCCCACGTTGTAGCCCATGAGGCCGAACTCGATGCTCTCGGCCACGCGGTACATCCGGGCCTGATCCTTGGTGAACACGTAGGAGGCGAGGCCGTACTCGGTGTCGTTGGCCATCTCGATGGCCTCCTCCTCGGAGGAGAAGGTCACGATCGGGGCCACCGGGCCGAAGATCTCCTGCTGGAGGATCGGGTTGCCCTTCTCCACCTTGATCGCGGTCGGCGCGTAGAAGTAGCCGTCGCCCTCGATCTTGTGGCCGCCGGTGAGCACCTCGCCGCCGGCCGCCACGGCGTCCTGGACGAGCTGGTCGATGTCGTCGCGCGCGCCCTCGTCCACGATGGGGCCGAGGGTGGACTCCGGGTCGGTGCCGCGCAGGGGCTTGAGCGCCTCGAGCTTGGCCACGAACTTCTGCGTGAACTCCTCGGCCACGTCCTCGTGCACGAGGAAGCGGTTGGCGGCGGTGCAGGCCTCGCCCATGTTGCGCATCTTCGCGGCGAAGGCGCCCTCGACGGCGGCGTCCAGGTCCGCGTCCTCGAAGACGATGAGCGGGGCGTTGCCGCCGAGCTCCATCGAGGTGCGCAGCACGTTGTCCGCCGCGTCCTTCATGAGGCGCACACCGACCGGCGTGGAACCGGTGAAGGACACCTTGCGCAGGCGCCGGTCCTGCAGGATCGGACCGGAGATCGACGAGGCGGAGGAGCCCGCGACGACGTTGAGCACGCCCTTGGGCAGGCCGGCCTCCTGCATCACCTGCGCGAACAGCTGGGTGGTCAGCGGGGTCAGCTTGGCGGCCTTGAGGACCATGGTGCAGCCGGCGGCGACGGCGGGGCCCACCTTGCGGGTGGCCATGGCCAGCGGGAAGTTCCACGGGGTGATCAGCAGGCACGGGCCCACCGGGCGATGGTGCACCTGCATGCGCAGGGTGCCCTCGGGCACGGTCAGGGTGCGGCCGTAGTGGCGCCCGGCCTCCTCGGAGAACCAGCGCAGGAAGCCGTTGCCGTACGTGACCTCGCCGCGGGCCTCGGCGAGCGGCTTGCCCATCTCGAGGGTCATCAGCAGCGCGAAGTCCTCGGCGCGCTCGTTGATCAGGTCGTAGGCGCGGCGCAGGATGTCGGCGCGCTCCTTGGCCGGGGTGCGGGCCCAGTCGGCCTGGGCGGCGCAGGCGGCGTCGAAGGCGGCCATGGCGTCGTCGGAGTTCGCGTCCTGCAGGCTCGCGATGACCTTGCCGGTGGCCGGGTCCTTCACGTCGAAGGTCTTGCCGGAGGAGGCATCTCGCCACTCGCCGTCGATCAGCAGGCCGGTGGGGACGGACTCCAGCAGCGCCTTCTCGCGCTCAGCGGTCACGGTCATGATGCACCTCTTTCGGGGTCGGTGGTCGGAGGCGGCGCGCCCCGCGTCCCTCAGGGGAACGGGTGGACGGGCACGGGTATTCCGACGCCGTCCGGCGGCGGTCGGCAACGGCTCCACGGCTGATCCTAGCCAGGCCCCGGGGCCGCGCCATCGCGCATGAGCATCTGTGTAGCCGGGGACGTGTCAGCCCCGGGCCGCGAGCACCGCCTGGTAGAGCTCCCGGCTCCGCATCCCGTGGGCTCCGGCCACCGCGGCCACGGCCTCCTTCAGCCGGGTGCCGGACTCCACCAGCACCGCCACCTCGGCGACGGCGCCCGCCTCGGACGCCTCGCCCTCGGCGCCGGGCGCGGGCGGCCCGATCACCAGCACGATCTCCCCGCGGATCCCCTCCCCCGCGTGCCGCTCCGCAGCCCAGGCATGCACCTCGACCGCGGTGCCGCGCACCACCTCCTCGTGCAGCTTGGTGAGCTCGCGGGCCACGCACACCGGCCGCTCCGCACCGAGGACCTCCACGACGACGGCCAGCGCGTCCGCCAGACGCTGCGGCGACTCGAAGGCGACCACGGTGCGGGCCTCGGTCAGCAGGGAGGTGAGCCATCGCCGTCGTTCCCCGTCCTTGCGGGGGACGAAGCCGTCGAAGGCGAACCGGTCCGTCGGCAGGCCGGACAGGGCGAGCGCGGTGGTCACGGCGGAGGGGCCGGGCGCGCAGGTCACGGGCAGCCCTGCGGACACCGCGGCCGCCACGAGCCGGTACCCCGGGTCCGAGACCGTGGGCATGCCCGCGTCCGAGACCACCGCCACCGTGGCACCGCCCCGCACCTGGTCCAGCAGCCCCTGGGTGGAGGCCGCCTCATTGTGCTCGTGATGGGCCACCACCCTGCCCGTCGGGGTGACGCCCAGTCCGGCGCACAGGCGCCGCGCGGTCCGGGTGTCCTCGGCGGCGATCACGTCCGCCTCCGCCAGCAGCTCACGCAGGCGCGCGGACGCGTCCCCGAGGTTGCCGATGGGGGTGGCGGCCAGGACGATGCGGCCCTCGGGCATGGGACGACCTTTCGACGGACGGACGGCTGCCCCGAGCCTACGGCCCCGGTCACCGTGCACGTCTCGCCGTCCACCTGTCCCCCTAGCATGGAACCCGTGCCCGCCACCGCCCTCGCCCCCCGCCCCGCCGCCGTCGCGGTCGACGACGGCCCCTTCGGCGTCGCCGCCCTGCGCGCCCGCCTCGGGGTGAGCGCGGCGCCCCTGACGCGGTGGCACTGGATCCTGCCGCTGCTGGTCACGGTGATCGCCGGCGTGCTGCGGTTCACGAACCTGGCCCACCCGGACCAGCTGATCTTCGACGAGACCTACTACCCCAAGGACGCCTACTCCCTCCTGGAGTCCGGCTACGAGCGGCGGTGGGACGAGGACGTCAACGACGCGTTCGCGCGCGGCGAGGCGGAGCCACTCGAGGGGGCCGCCTACGTGGTGCACCCGCCGCTGGGCAAGTGGCTGATCGGCCTGGGCATGCTCGCGTTCGGTCCGGACAACGGGGTGGGCTGGCGGTTCAGTGCCGCGGTGGCCGGCACGCTGTCCGTCCTGCTGGTCGCCCTCGCCACGCAGCACCTGCTGCGCTCGGTGTCCCTGGGCGCGGTCGCCGGGCTGCTGCTGGCCGTGGAGGGCCACCACCTGGTGATGTCCCGCATCGGGCTGCTGGACATCTTCCTCTCGTTCTTCGTGCTCGCGGCCTTCGCCGCGCTCTTGGCGGACCGCGTCCACGGGCGGCGGCTGCTCGCGGAGCGGCTCGCCCACGACGTCGCCCGGCGGGGACGCGACGCCCTGGCCAGCGGGCCGTGGCTCGGCTGGCGCCCGTGGCGACTGCTGGCGGGCGTGCTGCTGGGCGCCGGCTGCGCCGTGAAGCTCTCCGGGCTGGCGTTCATGGCGGCCTTCGGCCTGCTCACGGTCCTGTGGGACATGTCCGCGCGCCGGACCGCCGGGGTGCGGCGCTGGGCGTGGGCCGGCGTCGAGAAGGACGGCCTGTACGCGTTCGTGGCCGTGGTGGGCGGCGGCCTGGTCGCCTACCTGGCCTCGTGGACCGGCTGGTTCGTCACGGAGGGCGGCTACTACCGGGACTGGCACCGGGACAACCCGCCGGAGGGCGTGCTCGCCGGGCTGGTCCCCGGCCCGCTGCGCTCCCTGTGGCACTACCACGTGGAGTCCACGACCTTCCACCAGGGCCTCACCAGCCCCCACGACTACGCCGCCAACCCGTGGACCTGGCCGTTCATGGGCCGGCCCGTGAGCTACTACTACGAGGGCGCAGAGCCCGGCGAGGGGATCTGCCCGCCGGACGCCGCGGGCGCGTGCTCGTCGGCCATCACGGACATCGCCAACCCGTTCGTGTGGTGGACGGGCCTGGCCGCCGTCCTCGTGTGCGTGTGGCTGCTGGTGCGCCACCGGGACTGGCGGGCTGGCGCCCTGCTCAGCGCCTACGTGGCCGGGCAGCTGGTGTGGTTCCTGTGGCCCGAGCGGACCATGTTCTTCTTCTACACGATCGCCTATGAGCCCTTCCTCGTGATGATGATCGCCCTGGCGCTCTCGCTGCTGCTGCGGCCGGGTCGCCGGCCCGGGCCCCGCTGGGGCTCGGCCCTGGTGCTGGCGTACGTGACGATCGCCGTCGCCGTGTCCCTGTTCTTCCTGCCCGTCTGGATCGGCGACGTCATCTCGTACGACCAGTGGCGCTGGCGGATGTGGTTCAGCAGCTGGATCTGACGGCCGCGTCCCCGGGCGCGGGTGTGCCGACCGCGCGCCGCACGCCCGGAATGGATACCCTCGGACCGTGCAGAACCAGAGCCCCGTCCATGAGTCCGCCACCGAGCTCGTCGGCATGCCGCCGGCGGACTCCAACATCACGGACCTGATCGTCACCTCCTGTGCCGACCGGCCGGACGCCCCCGTGTACGCCGTGCGCAACGGCGCGGGCGGCTGGGTGGACGTCCACTTCACCGCGTTCCTCACCCAGGTGCGCGCCGTGGCGGCCGGCCTCATCGCCCGCGGCGTCCAGCCCGGGGACCGGGTGGGCCTGTTCTCCCCCACCTCCTACGCGTGGGCCGTCCTCGACCAGGCCGTGTGGTTCGCCGGCGCCGTCTCCGTGCCGATCTACGAGACCTCCTCGGCCCACCAGGTGGAGCACATCGTCACGGATTCGGGCCTGCGGGTGGTCGCCGTCGGCAGCGAGGAGCTCGGCGAGCGCGTCGCCGAGGCCGCCGGGCACGCGGGCGTGGACGTGGCGACGTTCCCGCTGACGGACGCCGGACTGGCGGAGCTGGCCGAGGCCGGCGCGTTCATGGCGGACGACGCCGTCGAGCACGCCCGCTCCCTGGCGACCCTCGCCAGCCCCGCCTCGATCGTCTACACCTCCGGCACCACCGGCCGCCCGAAGGGCGCCGTGATCACGCACGGCAACTTCGTGGGCGCGGCCATCAACGTGCTGCACTTCGCGCGCGAGGTGGTCCAGTGGTCCCCGGAGACGACGACGTCGCGCACCCTGCTCTTCCTCCCGCTGGCCCACGTGCTCGCCCACGCCGTCCAGGTCATCTGCCTGTACGCCCGCATCCAGGTGGCCCACTCCGGTTCCCCGGCCACGCTGCTCGGCGACCTCGCCTCCTTCCACCCCACGTGGCTGCTGGCCGTGCCGCGCGTGTTCGAGAAGGTCGAGGCCGGCATCGAGGCCAAGGCCCAGAAGAGCGGCACCGGGCCGATCTACGCGGCCGCCAAGCGCACCGCCATCGAGTGGTCCACGGCCGTGGACGAGGCCGAGTTCGGGGACGGCCCCGGGCCTTCGGCCCTGCTGCGCGCCCGGCGCGCGCTGTTCGACCGGCTGGTCTACCGCAAGATCCGGGAGGCCCTCGGCGGCGAGGTGATCTCGTGCGTGTCCGGCGCGTCCGCCCTCTCCCCGGAGCTGGTGCACTTCTTCCGCGGCGCCGGCATTCCGATCGTGGAGGGCTACGGCCTCACGGAGACCACCGCGCCGGCCACCGTGAACATCCCCGGCGCGCACCGGGTGGGCACCGTGGGCCTGCCCGTGGCCGGGGTGACGGTGAAGATCGCCGAGGACGGCGAGATCCTCATCCGCGGCCCCGTGGTGTTCGACGGCTACCACGGCATGCCGAAGGCGTCGGCGGACGCGATGGAGGACGACTTCTTCCGCACCGGGGACATCGGCGCGCTGGACGAGCACGGCTTCCTGCGGATCACCGGCCGCAAGAAGGACGTGATCATCACCGCCGGCGGCAAGAACGTGTACCCCACGCCCATGGAGGAGGCGCTGCGCCAGCACCGGCTCATCGAGCACGTCGTGGTGGTCGGCGAGAACCGCCCGTTCGTGGGCGCCCTCATCACCCTGGACACCGAGGCCTTCACCCAGTGGGCCCTGGACCGCGAGCTCAGCCTCACTCCGGCCGAGGCCGCGACGGACCCCACCGTGCTGGCCTCGATCCAGGAGGCGGTGGACCAGGTCAACGCGGGCGTCTCCCGCGCCGAGTCCATCCGCCGCTTCCGCATCCTGGACCACCCGTTCACCGAGGACTCCGGGCACGTCACCCAGTCCCAGAAGCTCAAGCGGGCCCAGGTGATCGAGGACCACGCCGAGGACGTCGAGGCCCTCTACCGTCGCTGACCCCGCGCCCCCGGACGACGACGGGCCGGGAGGACGCCTTGTCCTCCCGGCCCGTTCCCGGTGTCGTCCGGCGGCGGTCAGCGCACCACGGCGTCGTCCTCCCGAGCCCAGCGCAGACGGGTGCGCAGCAGCTGCTCGCGGCGGTCCGCGCTCAGCTCACGACGGCGGCGCGTGGGCCACGTGACCACGAGCGTCACGAGGGACGCCAGCAGGGTCACCAGCCCGACCACCACGGCCGCGTCCACCCAGAACTGCTGGGGGTAGAGGCGGATGAGAGCGTCCCGCACGGAGAACGTCCACGTGCCGTCCGCGAAGAACAGCGAGTGGAACCCGGCGAAGAACGTCTCCCAGCCCAGCACCGCCAGGACCGCCAGCGCGATCACCGCGAGCGGCAGCCACACGGCGCCGGCGAACAGGGCGCGGCGCACCCCGCCGGGGCTGGTGCGCAGCAGGGACGCGATGAGCAGGGCGCACACCACCACGAGCACCACGAGCGCTGCGGCGGCGATCCACAGCACGGTCTTCACGTCCGTCATGTGGTCGACCTCGACCTCGGTGAACAGGGGCGCGCCCTGGTGCGTGAGGCTGCTGAGGTATCGCGGCCCGGCCAGGTTGGTCACGTAGTCCAGCCCGGCGGAGCCGTAGTGCATGCGGTCGGCGAGGGTGAAGCCGAACCGGTCCGCGGGGAACCCGGGCCGGTGGTACTCCAGCCACAGGAACACCGGGCTCGCCACGAGGCGGACGGCGGCCAGCAGCAGGGCGAGCGGGGCGAGGATCGCCAGCAGCACCTGCGCCAGGCGCGGGCCCGCCTTGGGCAGGCGCGCGCGCTCCTCCGGCGTGGGGCCCTGCAGGGCCGCCGCCTGGGCCACGGGGGCGGCCGTGCCGTCCTCGGGGTAGCGGTCGACCGGGGCGGCGGCGCTCGACCCCGCCGCGCGGGCCCCGACGGCGGCGCTCAGCGGGCCGAGCTCGTCGGCGCCGGGCAGCGGCCGCCGGCCGCCCTCGGGCACGGCCCGGGAGGCGACGATGTCGCGGTCGGCGTCCGCGGCCGGGCGGCCGGCGTCGCGTCGGTCCGCGGCCGCCGCGTCCCCGCCGCGCAGCGCGGCGAGGTCCTCGGGGCTGAGCGCCGAGGTGTGCTGGGCGCCGCCGTCGTCGTCCCGGCCCATGGCGGGCAGCGCCTGGGTGCGGTTCGGGTCGTCTGCGGCGTCGTCCTCGACGAACGCGCCGTAGTCCAGCCCGGAATCGAAGTCCTCCGCCCCGGCGCGCTCGTCGCGCCCGCGGCCGGCCTGATGGGAAGCCATGCTCGTGCCTCTCTCGAGTGGGTCCGTCCGCCCGCGGGCGCCGGGGATCAGTAGCGGTAGTGGTCGGCCTTGTAGGGGCCGGCCACGTCCACGCCGAGGTACTCGGCCTGGACCTTGGTCAGCTCGGTCAGCCCGACGCCGAGGGCGTCCAGGTGCAGGCGGGCGACCTTCTCGTCCAGCACCTTGGGCAGCGTGTAGACGCGCTTCTCGTAGTGGTCGCCGGTCAGGGCGCCGGTGCCCGTGGAGCCGCCGAAGAGCTCGATCTGCGCCATCACCTGGTTGGTGAAGGACGCGCTCATCACGAACGAGGGGTGGCCGGTGGCGTTGCCGAGGTTCAGCAGGCGGCCCTCGGAGAGCACGATGATGCTGCGCTCGGCCTCCGTGCCGCCGTCCAGGGTCCACTCGTGGACCTGCGGCTTGATCTCCGTCTTCACGACGCCGGGGATGCGGGCCAGGCCGGCCATGTCGATCTCGTTGTCGAAGTGGCCGACGTTGCCCACGATGGCCTTGTCCTTCATGGCGGCCATGTGCTCGGCCATGATGATGTCCTTGCCGCCGGTGGTGGTGACGAAGATGTCGCCCTCGCCCACCACGTCCTCGAGGCGGGCCACCTGGTAGCCGTCCATCGCGGCCTGCAGCGCGCAGATCGGGTCGATCTCCGTGACGATCACGCGGGCACCCTGGCCGCGCAGGGCCTCGGCGGCGCCCTTGCCGACGTCGCCGTAGCCGCAGACCACGGCGACCTTGCCGCCGATCAGCACGTCCGTGGCGCGCATGATGCCGTCCGGCAGGGAGTGGCGGATGCCGTACTTGTTGTCGAACTTGGACTTGGTCACGGCGTCGTTCACGTTGATCGCCGGGAAGAGCAGGCGGCCCTCCTGCGCCAGCTGGTAGAGGCGCAGCACGCCCGTGGTGGTCTCCTCGGAGACGCCGCGCAGGGTGCCGGCGGTGCGGGTCCAGTGCTGCGGGTCGCGGGCCAGCGAGCGGCGCAGCGTCTCGAGGATGATCCGGTACTCCTCGGGGTCGTCCTCGGTGGCGCTGGGCACGGCGCCCGCGGCCTCGAACTCGACGCCCTTGTGCACCAGCAGGGTGGCGTCGCCGCCGTCGTCCAGGATCATGTTGGGGCCGCGCTCCGGATCCTCGTCCGCGCCCGGCCAGGTGAGGATCTGCGAGGCGGTCCACCAGTAGTCCTCGAGGGACTCGTTCTTCCAGGCGAACACCGGCACGCCCTGCGGGTCCTCGGGGGTGCCCGAGCCCACGACGACGGCGGCCGCGGCCTCGTCCTGCGTGGAGAAGATGTTGCAGGAGGCCCACCGGACCTCGGCGCCGAGGGCGATGAGGGTCTCGATGAGCACGGCGGTCTGCACGGTCATGTGCAGGGAGCCGGCGATGCGGGCGCCCTTCAGCGGCTGGGCCTCCCCGTACTCCTCGCGCAGGGACATCAGCCCCGGCATCTCGTGCTCGGCCAGGCGGATCTGGTGGCGGCCCGCCTCGGCCAGGGACAGGTCCCGGACCGTGAAGTCGAACGAGGCACCGGGCACGGTGGTGCGGTTGGCGAAGGCCGGGTCGACGTCGGGGGTGCGGAACTCTGCGGAGGTCTCAGTCATGCACCCCAGCCTACCGATGCCGCCCCCGGTGCTCGCGGTGCCGCCCCACGGACCTTCACACCCCGATCCGGGGCGGGATCGGCAGCGGTCCCGTAACGCGGACGACACACAGTCGGAGATCCTGCGATCGTCCCTCATTCTATCTTCTAGAGGTTAGTAGTTAACGAACCTCCTCCCACCCCCCACACAGAGGAGACGCGCATGCAACCGGCAGACATCGCCTGGATACTCGCGGCGGCGGCCATGGTGCTGCTCATGTTCCCCGGACTTGCATTCCTGTACGGCGGAATGCTCGACGACCGCAACGTCCTCAACATGCTCATGATGGTGATGAGCGGCCTCGCGGTCGGCGGCGTGGCCTACGTCGTCCTGGGCCACGGCCTGGTGTTCGGCGACTCGGTGGGCGGGCTCCGCCTGATCGGCAACCCCGCGGAGTTCGCCTTCTTCGACGCCTTCGTCGCCGACGACGGGGCCGGCGGGACGCTCTCCGCCGCCTTCTTCATCCTCTTCGCCGCCATCAGCGTCTCGCTCGTCGCCTCCGGCGCGGCCGGGCGCATGAAGTTCGGCGCCTGGCTCGTGTTCGCCGCCCTCTGGGTGCTCCTGGTCTACAGCCCGCTGGCCCACTGGGTGTTCGCGTTCGACGACGAGGAGACCGGCGTCATCGGCGGCTGGATGGCCAACGTCCTCGGCCTGCACGACTACGCCGGCGGCACCGCCATCCACATGAACGCCGGCGCCGCGGGCCTCGCCCTGGCGATGGTGCTGGGCCGGCGGCACACGGGCACCGCGATGCGCCCGCACAACCTGCCGCTGATGCTCATCGGCGTCGGCATGCTCATGATGGGCTGGATCGGCTTCAACGGCGGCACCGCCGCCGGGGCGAACCACGTCGCGGAGTACGCCGTGATGACCACCATCCTCGCCACGTGCGGAGGCATGCTCGGCTTCATCGCCGTCGAACGGGTCCGTGACGGCCACGCCACCCTCCTGGGCATGGGCACCGGCATCATCGCCAGCCTCGTGGCCATCACCCCGGTGGCCGACGCCGTGCACCCCATCGGCGCGATCCTCGTCGGCTTCCTCGGCGCCGCGGCCGCCGCGTGGGCCATCACCTGGAAGCGCCGGCACCGGATCGACGACTCCATGGACGTGTTCGCCGTGCACGGGATCGCCGGCATCGCCGGGGCCATGTTCGCCGTCTTCTTCGCCACCGCGGCGGCCCCGGCCGGGATGGCGGGCGTCGTGTTCGGCGGCGATCCGAGCATGATCTGGCGCGAAGCGCTCGCGATCGTCGTGACGCTCGTCTACTCGTTCGGCATGACCTACGCCATCGCCTGGGTCATGGACCGGATCCACCCCATCCGCGTCCCCGAGGAGGGCGAGGAGCTCGGGCTCGACCGGGCCCTGCACGCCGAGTCCGCGTACGACGGCGGCATCATCTGACCACCCCGCACATCCGCGGCAGCAGCAGGAGGAACACCATGAAGCTCATCACCGCCGTCATCCGACCGAGCCGTCTCAAGAAGGTCAGCAACGCCCTCGAGGCCGCCGGCCTCACCGGCCTCACGGCCACCGAGGTCCAGGGACGGGGCGCCCAGGGCGGCCGCACCGAGTACTACCGCGGAGAGGCCCACGACGTCGTCTTCCGTACCAAGGTCCGCCTCGAGATGGTCGTCGCCGACGAACAGCTGGAGGACGCCATCGACGTGCTGGTCGCCGCGGCACGCTCCGACGACGAGGGAACGATCGGCGACGGCAAGGTCTGGGTGACCGACGTCGTCCGCGTCGTCCGCGTCCGCACCGGCGAGACCGGCCCCGAGGCCGTCTGACCCCGCCCCGCCCCCGTCCACCCCCGAGAACGCCGCCCCCAGGAAAGAGGAGCCCCATGTCCACCGAGATCAACTTCCGCTACCTCAGCGAGCCCGACATGATCGAGGCCGGCGTCGGCGACCTCGTGCGCTGCACCGACGTCATGGAGGAGGCCCTCGTGCTGATGCGCAAGGGCGACTACATGATGGCCGGCGAGAACGGCAACTCGCACGGCGCCATGATCACCTTCCCCGGCGATCCCCAGCACGAGGGCATGCCCAAGGACGGTCCGGACCGCCGCTTCATGGCCATGCCCGCCTACCTCGGCGGGCGCTTCGGCACCACCGGCGTGAAGTGGTACGGCTCAAACGCGGAGAACCGCACCAAGGGCCTGCCCCGCTCCATCCACGTGTTCGTCCTCAACGACCGTGACACGGGCGCCCCGCTGGCGATCATGAGCGCGAACCTGCTCAGCGCGTACCGCACCGGCTCCGTGCCCGGCGTGGGGGTCAAGCACCTCGCCAAGGAGGACGCGAAGACCGTGGCGGTGGTTGGCCCCGGCGTCATCGCCCGCTCCACGCTGGAGACCACGCTCGCCCTGCGCCCGTCCATCGACACCCTCACCGTGAAGGGCCGGGGCGCGGCCAGCACCCAGGCGTTCGTCGACTGGGCCACCGAGACGTTCCCGCAGCTCACGAGCGCCACGGTCTGCGAGAGCATCGAGGAGGCCATCGCGGACGCCGACATCGTCATGGCGACCACCACCACCGACGCCGCCGGCAGCTCCGCCTTCCCCTACTTCCCGAAGTCGGCGATCAAGCCCGGCGCGCTGCTGCTGCTGCCCGCCGCGGCCCGCTTCGACGACGACTTCCTCGCCGGCGACGACGCCCGCCTCGTGATCGACGCCCAGGGCCTCTACGACGCGTGGCTCGAGGAGTACGGTCCGCAGGCCTACCAGATCCTGGGCATCCCGGGCTCGCACTGGTTCGGCCTGGTCGAGCAGGGCACGCTGCCCGCGGAGAAGATCGAGGAGATCGCGGACATCGCCACCGGCGCGCTGCCCGCGCGGCGCGACGACGAGGAGATCATCCTCTACTCCGTGGGCGGCATGCCGATCGAGGACGTCGCCTGGGCCACGGACCTCTACCGCACGGCCGAGGAGAAGGGCATCGGCACCGTGCTCAACCTCTGGGAGACCCCGGCCCTGGCCTGAGCCCTCCCGGGACGGGTCCCGCGCCCCAGAACGGCGCGGGGCCCGTCCGCGCGCCGGCGTCAGGACAGCACGAGCAGCGCCCACGTCCCCGCCCGCGCGGCCGTCCACGCGTCGGCCTCGGAGCACCTGAGCAGGTCGAAGGGCCCGACGTCGCCCGCCGGCTCGAGCGCCACCGCGAGCGTCTCGCCCGCGGGGGCGGGCGACCCGGACGTCGGCGACCACAGCCGAGGGAGCGGCGGGGCAGGCTCCCCGGCCCGCTCCACCATGAGGTTCACCGCGTGGCAGGGCGTCGGCAGGTCCACCAGGTCGACGGTCGCGCCGCCGTCGAACTCGCACACGGTCCCGGCCTGCACCGGGGTGCGCACCCCGTCCACGGTCAGGACCACGTCCCCGCCGACGGGCAGGAACCGGCGGTGCCGGCCGGGCAGTGGCGAGAACGGCGCCGCCCGCTCGAGCGAGGCCACGCTGAGGCGCCAGCGGGGCAGGCCCGGCGTGAGGATCGCGGACTCCTGAGGGGAGACCAGCTCCACCGTGGTGCCGGCTCCGTTCGCCCACCGCACCGGCGGCCGGTCCCGGTGTCGCGCGATCAGCGTTCCGATGCCCATCGGCCCAGCGTAGCCAGGCCGCGCCGGCGGATCGGCATCACGTCGCCTCGCTCGGCAGGGGCTCCGCGCCGGCTTCGAGGACGTGGTCGGCGAAGGCGCGGGCCGCGGCGCCCATCGCCCCGTGCCAGACCACGGAGAGCTCCGTGATCGGTCGGGCGTCCAGCGGCCGCGCGACCACGCCAGGCATGCGCAGGCGGGCGACGGACTCGGGCAGGATCGACAGCCCCACGCCCGCCGCGACGAGGCCCAGCACGGTCTCCTGGTGCACGGTGCGCTGCACCACGTCCATCGTCGCGCCGCCGGACTCGAGGGCCTCGGTGATCCGTGCGAGGTAGCCGGGCATGAGCTCGGCGGGGAAGAGGACGAGGGGCTCCCCCACGAGCTCGGCGATCGGCACCTCCGCGTGGGAGGCCAGCCGGTGCCGCTCCGGCAGCACCGCGACCAGCCCCTCGCTGAGGACGTGCTCGCGACGCACGCCGGGCGTGGGGACGAGGTCCCTGACGATCCCGACGTCGAGCCTCCCCTCCGCCAGCCCGGCCAGCTGCTCGGCGCTCGTGAGAGGGCTCAGCGTCAGCTCCACCTGCGGGAAGCGGCCCTGGAAGGCGTGGACGGCCCGCGGGAGTATCGAGTAGCTCGCGGAGCTGACGTAGCCGATCCGCAGCCGCCCCCGGATCCCCCGGTGCACCTCGGAGAGCTCGGCGACGGCCGCGTCGAGCCCCTCGAGCAGCTCCTGCACCCGGGCGCGGAACGCCTCGCCCTCCGGGGTGAGGGCGACCCGGCGCGAGGTGCGCTCGAACAGGGTGGCGCCCAGCTCCTTCTCGAGGGACTTGACCGCCACGGACAGCGGCGGCTGGGACACGTGCAGCCGGGCGGCGGCCCGGCCGAAGTGCAGTTCCTCGGCCACGGCGAGGAAGTAGCGCAGCTGACGCAGTTCCATAGGGGAACCCTATCGCTTGGTCCGGAGCAGGTATTGGACCTCGCTATCAGTCGCGTGTGGACTGGATGGGCACCGACCACCGGACACCGCGAACCCAGGAGCTCACATGCACTCGTCAGACTTCATCGTCATCGGCGCCGGACTCGCCGGGGCGGCCACCGCCTGGCACCTCGCCGAAGCCGGCCACCACGTGACCGTCCTGGAGCGCACGACCCCGGGCAACCACGAGGGCAGCTCCCATGGATCGGCCCGGATCTTCCGCTACGCCTACCCCGAGAAGTCGTATGCCGACCTCGTGGTGCGTGCCAGGAAGGGGTGGGACGACCTGGAGACGGCGAGCGGCCGGCAGCTCATCACCCCCACCGGCTCCGTCGACTTCGGGGACCTGCGCGATCCCCACGGCCTCGCCCGGGTGCTCGAGGCCTCCGGCGTGGAGCACGAGCTGCTCTCCGCCGACCAGGCCCGGGAGTGCTTCCCGCAGATCGCGTTCGACACGGACGTCCTCTACCACCCCGGTGCGGGTGTGCTCGACGCCATGTCCACGATCGAGACGATGCTCGAGCTCGCCGTGGCCACCGGCCGCGCCGAGGTGCACACGGACTGGGAGGTCGCTGGCATCGGCCGCCGTTCCGGCGGCTTCGAGGTCCGCTCGATCGGTGGGCGGCGCGTGACGGGCACGAAAGTGATCGTCGCGGCGGGCGGGTGGCTCCCCGTCCTGCTCCGCGACCTGGCGCTGCCCTCGGCGTTCCTCGCCTCCGTCCCCGCGTTCGAGGTGCGCGAGGAGCAGGCGTTCCACCTGCCCTGGCGTGAGACCGACGACGCGGGCGCCGCCTACCCGGCCTGGCCCACCTTCATCCACAAGAGCTCGGAGATGCAGACCTACGGCCTGCCCGGCGGGCGCGATGCCGACTTCCGCGGCCAGAAGATGGCGCAGTACAAGGGCGGACCGGTCCTCTCCTCCGCCCGGGACCAGTCGGGGCAAATCACGGAGGAGATGCGCCGGACGGTGCAGGACTACGCCAGGCGGTACCTGCCCGGCGTCGTCCCCGAGCCCTATGCCGAGGCCACCTGCCTGTTCACCAGCACCGCGAACGAGGACTTCGTGATCGACGAGGCCGAGGGTGTCGTGCTCCTGTCCGCCTGCTCCGGCCACGGCGGCAAGTTCGCACCGCTGCTGGGCGAGCTCGCGGCCGGCCTGGCCACCGGCACGGGCACCGTCCCCGAGGAGTTCCGCGTCGCCCACCACCGGGCGGAGCCCGCCCGATGACGGCGACCTCGCCCCGCAGGGTCGCCTCGCTGATGGCCGCCATCGCCGACACGGGCCGCGACGCGTCGCGTGGCGGCTACACCCGGCCGGTCTACTCGACCGCCGAGCTCGACCTGCGCAGCTGGTTCGTCGCCGAGGCCGAGACCCGGGGCCTGGACGTGGAGACCGATCGCAACGGCGTGATCTGGGCCTGGTGGGACGCCCCCTCCGGGGACCGCTCCCGGGCGATCGTCACCGGCAGCCATCTCGACTCGGTGCCCGGCGGCGGCGCGTTCGACGGCCCGCTCGGCGTGGCCTCGGCCCTAGCCGCCGTGGACGTGCTGCGTGCACAGGGGCGCCGGCCGGACCGGGCCGTGGCGATCGCGGTCTTCCCCGAGGAGGAGGGCTCCCGCTACGGCATCGCCTGCCTCGGCTCCCGGATCCTCACGGGCGCCATCCCCGTCGAGAAGGCGCTCGCCCTCACGGACGAGGACGGCGGCACCTTCGCCGAGCACTCCCGGGCGGCGGGCCTGGACCCGGAGCGGATGGGGCGCGACGACGAGCGCCTGGCCCAGATCGGCGCGTTCATCGAGCTCCACGTCGAGCAGGGGCGGGGCCTCATCGACCTCGGGCAGCCGGTCGCCATCGGGTCATCGATCCTGGGCCATGGCCGGTGGCGCCTCGTCTTCACCGGTCAGGGCAACCACGCCGGCACCACGCTCATGAGCGATCGGCACGATCCCCTCGTCGCCGCGGCGGGGGTCATCGCACAGATCCCCGGGATCGCGTCCCGGCACGACGGCGCTCGGGCCACGGTGGGCCGCCTGCAGCCGATCCCCGGCGGCACGAACGTGATCGCCTCGCGCGTGGACGTGTGGCTGGACGTGCGCCACCCCGAGGACGCCGTCACGGCCCTCGTGGTGGAGCAGATCGCCGGGCTCGCCGCGGAACTCGCCGCCGGCCAGGGCTGCGGGTTCGACCTGCGCGAGGAGTCGCTCTCCCCGACCACGCGCTTCGACCCGGGGCTGCGCCGTCGTCTGGAGACCGCCCTGCCGGAGGCGCCCGTGCTCGACACGGGCGCGGGCCACGACGCCGGCATCCTCGCGGCCCACGTCCCGACGGCGATGCTGTTCGTGCGCAATCCCACCGGGGTCTCCCACGCGCACGAGGAGCACGTCGAGGACGCCGACGCGGAGATCGGCGCCGAGGTGCTGGCGGACGCCCTGATGAGCGACCTGGGCATCGACTGACGAGGGGGCCGCCGACGCGGGGAGGGACGGTCCCTCCCGGCGTCGTGGCGGCCGGACCGTCCGGGTCCGAGCAGGATCCCAAAAATACATATAGGGTCTGCATGTATATGGACGCCATCGATCTCCCCCTCCCCCCTGCAGGCACGCGCATCGGCGCGGACGAGGTGTACTCGACCCTGATCGAGGCCATCTCCATCGGACGGCTCCGCGCCGGCGAACGCCTCCCGTCCGAGGAGGCGCTGGCGGCGCACTTCAACATCGCAGCCATGACCCTGCGTCAGGCTCTGGCCAGGCTCCGGACCGCCGGCTACGTCGTGACCAGTCGTGGACGCCACGGCGGAACCCGCGTGGTGCCGGACATCGCCGAGAGGCTCGAGGCCGACGCCCTGCGTCAGCGCGTCACCCTCGGCGAGCTTCGCATCCTCACGGACTGGCGGCGCGCCGTCTCCGGTGAGGCGTCCTCCCTCGCGGCACTGCGCGGCACCGAGGCCGAGCGCGTCGACCTGCGTCGCCTCGAGCAGGAGTATCTGACGGTCATCGAGAGCACCACCGACCGGCGATTCGCCGACGCCCGCCTGCACATCCACATCGCCCAGATGTCCGGCAATCCACGGCTGGTCCAGGCGGAGCAGGAGATCCAGGAGCAGCTCACCCGGTTCATCCGCGTCACGTCGCTGCCGGAGGTCAAGGCGGCGCATGAGGACATGGACCACAGCCGGCTTCTGGAGGCCATCCTCTCGGCAGACCCGGAGTCGGCCAGAGCCGCCCTCCAGCACCATGTGGAGGTCACCTACTTCTGGGGCACGATGCAGCCGCACATCGTGGGCGGGACCCACGGCGCCGCCGTGCTGCGGATCGAGCCGGGGGCGCTGGAGGCCGGCGTCGCCCGACGTCCGGACCCCGACGCCGCGGCCTCCGGGAGCTGACGGCCGCGCAGGACCGGCGGCCCCTCAGTCGTCGTCGCGCACCAGGCGCAGGCCGGGGCGGGCCGGCGGGGCGGGCGTCTCGGGCTCGTCGGCGTCCACCGGCGGCGCGGCCGGGGCGAGGCGCGGCGCGGCGAGGGAGGGCCGGGAGGCGACGTCGGCGGGCGGCGCCGCGGGGACCGCGCGCGGCGCGGTGGGGACGGTGTGCACGGTGCCGTCCGGGGCGACGGCCTCGTAGTGCTCGGGCAGCTCCAGGCGCAGCACCTCCCAGCCACGGGGGGCCGTGGTGCGGCGCGCGTGCTCGGCGCAGAGGTCGTAGGTGTGCGGCTCGGCGCGCTGCGCCAGGGGGCCGATCACCACCTGGGAGTCGGCGTAGTTGTACGTCAGCGTGGCCAGGGCCGGGCTCTGGCATCCGGTTTTGCTGCAGCGTCGCATGGGTCCCACGGCAGACCACCCTACTCGGCCCTCCCGCCCGCGCGGTGGCCTACCATGGCGCGCATGACCGCGCCCGCCGCCCCCGATCCCCTCGCCCCGCTGCCCGCCGGGGAGGACAACGCCGCGGGCCCGGAGCGGGGCACGTCCGGCGGCCCGGTCGAGACGGGAGCCCCTCAGCCGGGCGCCGCCGCGTCCGGCGCGGGCGGCCACGGCGCGCGGCGCACGCGCGACCGCCGTGGCCGAGGGCTGCGGCATCCGCGCCCGTTCGGGGCACGCTCGGAGCGGGGCCGGGGCGAGGCGCTGCTCACCGCCGTCGAGAAGGCGGTGGACCGGCTGGGCTCCCTGGACGCGCCCGGGCTGCGGCACGTGACCGCGCGGGTGGAGCGCATCCCGGACCGGCTCGACGAACGGCTGCGCGAGCTGCACGCCGGCCGGGAACGGGATGAGGAGGCGCTGTTCGCGCGGGCCGAGCGGCAGGGCCGGGACGGGGTGCTGATCACCCTGTTCGAGCGGCCGCTGCGGGACGCGGCCGACCCGGCCGACCTCGAGGGGGCCGTCTACGGGGTGGCGCTGAGCCGTTGCGCCGACGCGCTGGGCGTGGACCCGCAGGTGCTCGACCCCAGCTGGGGCCGCGGCTGAGCCCGGACCGGGCGGTCCCCGCCGGGCACCGCGCCCGGCGGATGAGCGCGGCGCGTCAGGCGCGGGCGCGGCGCAGGCGGCGACGCTCGCGCTCGGAGAGCCCGCCCCAGATGCCGAAGCGCTCGTCGTTCGCCATGGCGTACTCCAGGCACGCGTCCTTGACGGTGCAGGCCTCGCACACGCGTTTGGCGTCCCGCGTGGAGCCGCCCTTCTCCGGGAAGAACGCCTCGGGGTCCGTCTGCGCGCACAGGGCGTCCGCCTGCCAGGCCAGCTCGCCTTCGACGGGCTCGGTGGTCACGCCCGGGATGGCGGCCCAGTCCTGGGAGACGGGCACGGCCTCGACCGGACGCGCGTCACCGGGGAAGAGGGCGGTGACGGTGGCGGCCGGGGTGCCGGTCTCGCCGTCGAGGTCGTGGGCGGTGAGGAAGGCGGTCGCCTGGTCCTCGAGGCTCGCGCCGGAGACGCCGGCCTGCGGGTCGGCGGGGTCGAGGAACCAGTCGCTGGGAACGCTCCGCGGACGAGGCGCCGGCGCGGGATCGGCGCGGTGCGTGTCCTCGACTCGCTGGGTCTGCTCCATGTGTGACGCCTCTTCCCGGGATCGACGTGGCGGCTGTGGGCCGGGTGATCATGCGGTCCGCGCGGGTGCCGGGCACGCCGGCGGGCCCCTCCTGGCGGAACCGTTGGCCCGGGTTCATTACAGCGGTGTGATTCATGCCGAGTCAAACCGAACGGGTGCCACACTGGGCCCATGGTCTCCCTCTCCGCACCCCGGTCCACCGGCCCCCTCGTGCTCCGCCTCGCCTCCTCCCCGCGGCCCGCGCTCGTCCAGGAGCCCGGGGCCCCGGACGAGCCCGGCGCGGTGGACCAGCGCATCGAGCTCTCGGGCCGCGTGACCGTGAACTGGGCCGCCAAGTTCGCGGGCCTGCTCGGCGCCGAGGGCATCGGCGCGGGTGACGCCGTCGCCCTGGACCTGCCCGTCCACTGGCTGTCCCACGCCCTCGCCCTCGGCGTGCTCTGCGCCGAGGCCGAGCCCGCCCTCGAGGGTGACTCCCCCGCCGCCGTCCTCACGGATCGGCCGGAGGCGTGGCCGGACCCGTCCGTGACCGTGTTCGCCGTGGCCCTGCCGCGCGGCCTCGAGCCCGAGTTCGACGGCCCGACCGCCGACCCGGCCATCGTGGACGTGGCCGCCGAGATCCGCGCCCAGCCGGATGCCCTGCCCGGCCCCGTGGACCACGTGCGGCCCGCGTCGATCCCGGCCGGGGCCGACGTCGCCCCGGACGACGACGGCCCGCGCCCCCGCCTGACGTGGGCGGGAGTGCGGGCCGCGCTGGAGGCGTGGGACGCGGGTCGGGCGGTGACCGTGCGCCCCTGACGGGGCGGCGGGGTCAGGCCGGGGCGCTCAGACCCCGGCGTCGGGGGTACGGTGCCGGCCGCGCGGACGCAGCTGGTCCTCGCGCAGCACGGGCATCTGGCCGGTGATGATCGCGAGGTCGTTGGCGAAGCCGGGCTCCACGTCCAGCTTCTCCTTGAACACCCAGAACCGGTAGGCGAAGTAGCGGAACACGGTGCCGAAGAACAGGCCGATCACGTTGCCGGCGATGAACAGGCCGGTCGGGTCGGTCACGCCCAGCAGGTACTGCGCGATCGCCACGCAGCCGGCCTGGATGCCCAGCCCGATCGCGTTCATGATCAGGAACATCACGAGCTCGCGCGTCTTGTTCGAGGAGCGCTTGTCCCGGAACGTCCAGTAGCGGTTGGCGACCCAGCTGAACAGGGTGGCGACGACGCCGCCCACGATCTTGGCCTTGACGTTGGACCCCTCGAGCGGGCCGGTCATCATCCACCAGAAGACGAGCGAGTCCACCACGAACGCGGCCGCACCGACGGTGCCGAACTTGGCCACCTCCCGCCACAGCAGGGAGGCCATCCCGGTCAGGCGGCCCCAGAGATCGGACAGCATGGGCGTGGACTCCTCGGTTCGGGACGGGGGTGTGCACGCGGGCCGGACCCGCGCAGGGCTGGGGAACACTGTAGCCGCGCCCCCGGCGCGCGACCTCCTCGGATCCGGCGTCGGCCGCCCCTCCGTGACGGAGTTCTCAGCCGGTCCGACTACCCTGTGCGGGTGACTTCCCCTCGACTCGGTGTGATCGGTGGCGGGCAGCTGGCCCGCATGATGGCGGGCGCGGCCGCGGAGCTCGGCGTGCCCTTCCGCGTGCTCGCGGAGGCCCCGGACGCGTCAGCGGCCCAGGTCGCCCCCCACGTGGTCGGCGACCACGCGGACCTGGCGGACCTGCGCGCGTTCGCGGCCACGGTGGACGTGGTCACCTTCGACCACGAGCACGTGCCCACCGAGCACCTGCGGGCCCTGCAGGAGGCCGGCGTCGCCGTGCGCCCCGGCCCCGAGGCGCTGCAGCACGCCCAGGACAAGCTGGTCATGCGCGCCGCCGTCGAGCGGCTGGGCCTGCCGAACCCGGCGTGGGCGCCGGTCGACGACCTCGAGGCCGTCCTCGCCTTCGGCGACGAGCACGGCTGGCCCATGATCCTCAAGACCGCCCGCGGCGGCTACGACGGCAAGGGCGTGCTCAAGCTCGACGACGCCGACGACGCCCGCACCTCCGCCGCGGACGGCACCCTGGCCGCGTGGCTCGGCGCCGGCATCGCCCCGCTGCTGGCCGAGGCCCTCGTCCCCTTCTCCCGTGAGCTCTCCGCGCAGGTGGCGCGCACCCCCTCCGGTGAGGTGGCCGTCTACCCCGTCGTCGACTCGGTCCAGGTGGCCGGCGTGTGCGACCTCGTGGTCGCCCCGGCCCAGGACCTCGACCCGGCCGTCGCCGCGGCCGCGACCGCCGCGGCCGTCCGCCTCGCCGAGGAGCTGGACGTCACCGGCATGCTCGCGGTCGAGCTGTTCGAGACGCCGGGGGTCGGCCCGGGCTTCCAGGTGAACGAGCTGGCCATGCGCCCCCACAACTCCGGCCACTGGTCCATGGACGGCGCCGTCACCGGCCAGTTCGAGCAGCACGTCCGCGCCGTGCTCGACCTGCCGCTGGGCGAGACGACCCCCCGCGGGGCCGGCGTCGTGATGAAGAACGTCCTCGGCGGCGCCCGCGAGGACCTGCACGCCGGCAGCGTCGTGGCCCTCGCCGCCCACCCGCAGGCCAAGGTCCACCTCTACGGCAAGGACGTGCGCCCGGGCCGCAAGGTCGGTCACGTCAACGTCGTCGCGGACCACGGCCTCAGCCTCGAGGAGGCCGTGCGGACCGCCGAGTCCGCCGCCGCACTCCTGCGCGACGACGCCCCCACCACCGGCACCGAGACGGAGGCCCGCCCATGACCGCCACGCCCCAGACCCCCGCCCAGCCCCTGCAGGACGACGCCCCGGTCGTCTCCGTCGTGATGGGCTCCGACTCCGACTGGCCCGTGATGAGCGCGGCCGCCGAGGCCCTGCGCGAGCTCGACGTGCCCGTCGAGGTCGGCGTGGTCTCCGCGCACCGCATGCCCCACGAGATGGTGGAGTTCGGCGCCCGCGCGCACGAGCGCGGCATCCGCGTGATCGTGGCCGGCGCGGGCGGCGCGGCGCACCTGCCCGGGATGCTCGCCGCCGTCACCCCCCTGCCCGTGATCGGCGTGCCCGTGAAGCTCAAGAGCCTGGACGGGATGGACTCCCTGCTCTCGATCGTCCAGATGCCCGCCGGCGTGCCGGTGGCCACCGTCTCCATCGACGGCGCCCGCAACGCCGGCCTGCTGGCCGCCCGCATCCTCGCCTCGGCCGACACCGCGGAGGGCGACCGCCTGCGCGCCGCCCTCGCCGAGCACGCCGACGAGCTCAACGCCCAGGCCCAGGCCAAGGGGGCCCGCCTGCGCGAGCGGATGGCCGCCGACCGCTGATGTCGCCCGCCACCGGATCCGTGCCCGCCGGTCACGCGCAGCCCGACCCGCTCCGGGATCCGCGCGTCGCCTCCCCCACCGAGCGCACCCGCCGGGCGCTGATCCTCACCGCCCTGACCCTGCTGGTCCCCGGCGGCGCCCAGCTCGTCGCCGGCAGCCGCCGGCTCGGCCGCGTGGCGCTGCGGGTCACCGTCACCGTGTGGGCCGTGCTGATCGTCGGGCTGCTGTGGTGGCTGGTCTCCCGCGCGAGCCTGATCTCGCTCATGGCCCGGGACGGCGTGCTGCTCGGGCTGGCGGTGGTCCTGGCGGCGCTGGCGGTGGGCTGGGCGGTGCTGTGGGTGGACACGTTCCGGCTGATCCGGCCGCACCTGCTCGCCCCCGGCGCGCGGAAGATCACGGCGGCGGTCACCGCGCTCGCGCTCGTGCTCACCAGCGGCGCCCTGCTCTACGGCGGCTGGGCGGCGAACACGAGCCGCGGGGCGCTCGGCGAGGTCTTCCAGGAGGGGCCGGCCGTCCCGGAGGCCGAGGGCCGCTACAACATCCTGGTCCTGGGCGCGGACGCCGGCGAGGGCCGCCAGGGGCTGCGCCCGGACTCCATGCACGTGGTCTCCGTGGACGCCCGCACCGGCGCCATCGTGATGTTCTCCCTGCCCCGCAACCTCCAGAACGCGCCGTTCGTCGAGGGCTCCCCGCTGTGGGACGTGTACCCGAACGGCTTCGACTGCGGCGACGAGTGCATCCTCAACGCCCTCTACACGGACGTGGAGGAGCATCACGCAGACCTCTACCCGGACGCCGAACACCCCGGCGCCGAGGCCATGAAGGACGCCGCCGGCGGCATCCTCGGCCTGGACGTCTCCGGCTACGCCCTCATGGACATGGGCGGCTTCGCCCAGCTGATCGACGCCATGGGCGGGGTGGACGTCGTCAGCGGCGGCTACGTGGTGCACCGCGGCGTCCGGCCCGACGGCGCCTGGGGCAACATCTGGTGGGAGCCGGGCACCCACCACTTCAACGGCGACGACGCGCTCGCCTTCGCCCGCTCCCGGCACTGGTCCACCGACTACGCCCGCATCCGCCGGCAGCAGTGCATGCAGGCGGCGATGCTGGAGCAGTTCAGCCCCGCCACCGTGCTCACCCGCTTCGAGGGGATCCTCGCGGCGGGCGAGCAGATCGTGACCACCGACCTGCCGCAGTCCCAGCTCGGCACGTTCGCGGACCTCGCCGAGCGCTCGCGCGGCCAGAAGATGCGGCGGCTGACCATCGGCCCGCCCGACTTCGGCGACACGGGCACCCACTTCACCACCTACCCCGACTACGACCTCGTCCACCGCCGCGTGGACGAGATGCTGGCCGATGAGTCCGCAACCGCCGGATCGGAGCCGACCGGGGTCTCGGCGACGCCGCTGCTCACCGTGCTGGCCGTCGTCGCGCAGGAGACGGAGGCCCCCGACGTCGACGAGGACGACCCGGCCACGTGGCCGGCCCCGCCGACCCGCTCCGACGGCGAGCCCTTCACCGCCGAGGACCTGATGACGGCCGAGGACCTGGGCCAGGAGGACGTGCTGAACCACGCGTCCTCGACGAACGGGCTGTGCGTCCCCGCCCCGTGAGGCGCGACGCGCGGGCCGACGGGCTGACCTAGGCTGGGCGCATGCACGTCCTGAAGCCCGTGATCCGTGACTACGCCTGGGGCTCCCCCACGCTCCTCGCCGACCTGCAGGGACGCGAGCCCACCGGCCGCCCCGAGGCCGAGCTGTGGCTGGGCGACCATCCGGGCGCCCCGTGCGTCGCCGTCGTGGCGGACGGCGCCCACGTCGGCCTGGACGAGGTGGTGGCCGGGGACCCCGAGCACTGCCTCGGGCCCGCCGCACCGGAGGGCCGTCTGCCCTTCCTCATGAAGCTGCTCGCCGCGGGCGCCCCGCTGTCCATCCAGGCGCACCCCACCCTGGAGCAGGCCCGCGCGGGCCACGCCGCGGAGGAGGCGGCCGGCGTGCCGGCCGACGCCCCGGAGCGCAACTACAAGGATGCGAACCACAAGCCGGAGATGCTGCTCGCCCTGACCCCCTTCGCGGCGATGTGCGGCTTCCGCTCCCCCGAGGTCTCCTCGGACAGCTTCGAGGCCCTGGCCCGCGCCCTCACGGAGCGGGCGGACGGGGACACGTCCGCCGTCGCCGTCGCCGCCGCCCGGATCAGCCAGACCCTCGCCGCCGGGGACCTCGAGGACGCGTTCACCTCGATCCTCGACCCGGACTCCGTGTGGGGCTCCCCCGGCGCCGTCGCGCAGGTCGTGGACGTGCTGCGGGCCGCGCCGGACCTGGCCGAGCGCGACCCCTCGCTGGCCACGGCCCTCGAGGTCGCCCAGCACCACCCGGACGACCCCGGCGTGGTGGTGGCCATCCTGCTCAACCGCGTGGACCTGGCCCCGGGTCAGGCCATCCATCTGCCCGCCGGCAACGTGCACGCGTACCTGCACGGGCTGGGCGTGGAGGTCATGGCGGCCTCGGACAACGTGCTGCGCGGCGGGCTCACCCCGAAGCACGTGGACGTGCCCGAGCTGCGCCGCGTGGTCACCTTCGAGGCGCTGCCGGTGCCCTCCACCGAGCCCGAGCGCGTGGCCGACTCCGTGGTGGCCTTCCGCCCGCCGTTCGAGGAGTTCGAGCTGCTCCAGGCCACGCTCGAGGACGACGCCGTCCACGGACTCGACGTGCACGGGCCCGGGATCGCGGTGGTCACCCGCGGCACGGCGCGCCTGGCCCTGGCCGGCCAGGAGATCGAGCTGGGCCCGGGCGAGGCCGTGTTCCTGCCCGCCGCGGAGACGGCGTCCGGCCCGCTGGCCGTCCGCGCCGCGGCCGGCGCCCCGGCGACGGTGCACGTGGCCGGCCTGCCGCGGGGCTGAGCCCGGCAGACCGGCCCGCAGGCTCAGCGGGCGTCGCGGTCCCCCAGCCACTTGGACCACTTCTTCACGTCGTGCTCGGCGTCCACGGTGCGGACCGTGCCGGACGACGAGCGCATCACGATGGACTGCGTGTGCACGCGGCCGTCGGCGAAGCGCACACCGCGCAGCAGGTCGCCGTCGGTGATGCCGGTGGCCGCGAAGTAGCAGTGGTCGGAGGTGACCAGCTCGTTCGTGGTCAGCACCGCGTCGAGGTCGAGGCCGGCGTCGAGGGCCTTCTGCTTCTCGGCGTCGTCGGTGGGGGCCAGGCGACCCTGGATGATGCCGCCGGTGGCCTTGATCGCGCACGCGGTGACGATGCCCTCGGGGGTGCCGCCGATGCCCATCATCATGTCCACGCCGGTGCCCGGGCGGGCGGCGGCGATGGCGCCGGCGACGTCGCCGTCCAGGATGAACTTCACCCGGGCGCCGGCCTGGCGGATCTCCTTGACCAGGCCCTCGTGGCGGGGGCGGTCCAGCACGCACACGGTCACCTGGGAGACGGGCTTGTCCAGGGCCTTGGCCACGAGGTTCACGTTCTGCTTCACCGGCAGGCGCATGTCCACGAAGTCGGCGGCCTCGGGGCCCACCACGAGCTTGTCCATGTAGAACACGGCCGACGGGTCGAACATGGTGCCGCGCTCGGCCACCGCGAAGACGGAGAGCGCGTTGTTGTAGCCCATGGCGGTCAGGCGGGTGCCGTCGATCGGGTCCACGGCCACGTCCACGGCGGCGCCGGAGCCGTCGCCGACCTGCTCGCCGTTGAACAGCATGGGGGCCTCGTCCTTCTCGCCCTCGCCGATCACCACGGTGCCGTCCATGGCCACGGTGTCCATGAACGCGCGCATCGCGTCCACCGCGGCGCCGTCCGCCTTGTTCTTGTCCCCGTAGCCCACCCAGGGGCTCGCGGCGATGGCCGCCGCCTCGGTCACTCGCACCAGCTCCATGGCCAGGTTGCGGTCCGGGACGTGGTTCTCGTAGCCGGTCTTCTCCGAGGACGCGCTGGTCATCGCTGCTCCGATCCTTGCTCGCGGCGCTCCGTCCGCACGGGACGGGGCGTGAGGGCGGCTCTGCCCCGGTCCTCATCCTACGGGGGCGGCCTCCCGCGGGTGGCACAATGCTGACCGTGAGCTCCGCCGACCCCCACTCCCCCGCCCCCCGCCCCGTCCTGACCGCCAAGCAGGCGCAGCGGGCCCGGCAGCCGTGGATGGCCATGGTGCTCTCCCTGGTGGCGCTGCTGGCGATCGTGGCCGTGGTCCTCCTGCTCAACCCGGAGCCGCCGCAGCGGCCCCGCGAGGACCGCGTCGACGTCGCCGCCGAGGCCGCCACGGTCCCCCACGACGACGGCGACCTGCCGGCCCTGGCGCCCGAGGTGCCGGAGTCCTGGTACGCCAACTACGCCCGCCTGCAGAAGCTGGACGGCGTCTCCACGTGGGACGTCGGCTGGGTGGTCACGGACACGGTGTTCGCGGGCCTGCAGCAGGCCGAGGACGTCGACCCCACCTGGGTGAGCCTGCGGGTGGACCAGGTCCCGACGTCGGAGACGATCGAGATCGACGGGATCGCGTGGGACCTCCACGCCGATCCGAAGAAACCGGAGCGACGGCTCGTGGCGGAGGTGGACGGCAGCACCGTGGTGCTGACCACCACCGGCGACCGCGCCGTCCTCGAAGACCTGGCGCACGGCGTCGCGAAGGAGACCCGATGACCCCCCACACCCGCCCCGAGACGACGCCGGCCCCGGACGTCGTCGTCCCCACCTCCGACCTCACGCCCGCTGAGGCGTGGGAGGTCCTCGCCGAGGGCAACCGCCGCTTCGTGGCGGGCGAGCCGAGCCACCCGAACCAGAACGCCGAGCGGCGCAGCGACCTGACCGCCGGTCAGGCCCCGGTCGCCGTGATCTTCGGCTGCGCCGACTCGCGCCTGGCGGCCGAGATCATCTTCGACCTGGGCCTCGGCGACGTGTTCGTGGTGCGCACGGCCGGCCACGTGATCGACGACGCCGTGCTGGGCTCCATCGAGTACGGCGTGGACGTGCTGGAGATCCCGCTCGTCATCGTCCTGGGCCACAACTCGTGCGGCGCCGTCACGGCGACGGTCGAGTCCTACATCTCCGGCACCATGCCGCGCGGCTTCGTGCGCCCCCTCGTGGAGCGCATCATCCCGTCCGTGCTGGCCGGGCGTCGCCGCGGGCTGGAGGAGGTCGACGAGTTCGTGGCCGAGCACGTGGACCAGACCTGCGACCACCTCCTGGAGACCTCGCAGTCCGTCCGCGCGGCCGTCGAGTCGGGGCGCACCGCCGTCGTCGGGCTCACCTACTCGCTGTCCGAGGGCACCGCGCGACCGGGCCGCGTGCACGGCGACCTGGCGGTCTGACGACGCCGGGCGTCCGGTGCGGCACCGGGCGCCCGCGCCGTCCTAGGATGTGACCATGACCGCAGAGAACACCGATCAGCAGTTCCGCATCGAGCACGACACCATGGGCGAGGTGAAGGTGCCGGTGAACGCGCTCTACCGTGCACAGACCCAGCGCGCCGTGGAGAACTTCCCGATCTCCGGCAAGGGCCTCGAGCCCGCCCACATCCACGCCCTCGCGCAGGTCAAGAAGGCCGCGGCCAAGGCGAACGCCGAGCTGGGCATCATCTCGCAGGAGCGCGCGGACGCCATCGTGGCCGCCGCGGACCAGGTCATCGCCGGCGACCACGACGACCAGTACCCGATCGACGTGTTCCAGACCGGCTCCGGCACCTCCTCGAACATGAACACCAACGAGGTGCTCGCCACCCTCGCCACCCGCGCCCTGAAGGAGGCCGGCTCCGAGGACGAGGTGCACCCCAACGACCACGTCAACGCCTCCCAGTCCTCGAACGACGTGTTCCCGACCTCCGTGCACGTGGCCGTCACCGCCGCCCTCGTGAACGACCTCGTCCCGGCGCTGGACCACCTGGCCGCCTCCCTCGAGAAGAAGGCGGAGGACTTCGCCGGCATCGTGAAGTCCGGCCGCACCCACCTCATGGACGCCACCCCGGTGACCCTGGGCCAGGAGTTCGGCGGCTACGCCGCGCAGGTCCGCTACGGCATCGAGCGCATCCAGTCCGCGCTGCCCCGCGTGGCCGAGGTCCCGCTCGGCGGCACCGCCGTGGGCACCGGCATCAACACCCCGAAGGGCTTCTCCGCCCGCGTGATCGAGCTGCTCGCCGAGGAGACCGGTCTGCCGCTGACCGAGGCCCGCAACCACTTCGAGGCCCAGGCCAACCGTGACGGCCTCGTGGAGGCCTCCGGCCAGCTGCGGAACATCGCGTTCTCGATCATGAAGATCAACAACGACCTGCGCTGGATGGGCTCCGGCCCGAACACCGGCCTCGGCGAGATCGCCCTCCCGGACCTGCAGCCGGGCTCCTCGATCATGCCGGGCAAGGTCAACCCCGTGATCTGCGAGGCCGCGATCATGGTGTGCGCCCAGGTGATCGGCAACGACACCACCGTCGCCCTGTCCTCCACCAACGGCGCGTTCGAGCTCAACGTGGGCATCCCCGTGATGGCCGCCAACCTGCTCGAGTCCATCCGCCTGCTGGCCAACACGACGCGCGTCATGGCGGACAAGATGATCGACGGCATCGAGGCCAACGAGGAGCGCTGCGCCTTCCTCGCCGGCGCCTCGCCGTCCATCGTGACCCCGCTGAACAAGGTGATCGGCTACGAGGCCGCCGCCAAGATCGCCAAGCACTCCGTCGCGAACAAGATGACCGTGCGCGAGGCCGTCGTGGACCTCGGCTACGTCGAGCGCGGCGAGGTCACCGAGGAGCAGCTGGACAAGGCCCTGGACACCATGTCCATGACCCACCCGGAGTGATCCGGCGGATCCGGTGAGCGGCGCGACGCCGCCTCCCGGGCCACGACGACGAGCGGCCGTCCTCCCGTGCGGAGGGCGGCCGCTCGTCGTTCACGCCAGCACCAGCACTCCGGCGGCCGCCGCCACCATCGCCGGCCCGAACGGCAGCGCCGTCCGCCCCGTCGCCCGGCCCGCGAGCACCAGCACCCCGGCCACCACTCCGCCGAGCAGGATCGCGCCCACCCCCGCGGCGAGCACCGCCGTCGGACCGAGCACCCCCGTGTACACGCCCAGGCCGCCGGCGAGCTTCACGTCCCCCATCCCGAGGCCACCGCGGCTGAGCACGTGCAGCGCGAGCATCGCCACGGTGTAGCCGAGACCGCCCAGCAGGCTGCAGAGCGCCAGGTCACCCCGGCCCGCCAGCAGCGCTCCCCCGGTCATCGCCGCCAGCCCGCCCAGCGCCAGCCGCAGCGTCCACCGGTTCGGCAGCCGATGCTCGCGCAGGTCCGTGCGCACGAGCACGCCCGCGCACACCGCGAACCACACCAGCCCCAGGGACCACAGCACCGCCGTCGCCGGCGCGCCGTGCGTCCACGCCCACCCCACCCCGCTCATGCGCCCAGCCTAGGCCGGGCGGCGCGCCCGCCGGGCCGCCGTCCACAGGGCGATCCGGCCACCTCGCGTTCACGGTCCGGCCACGCGGTGTTCTGCCGACAGCGCAACCGGGGCCGCCCATTGCGACGACCCCTCGCGCGGGTCTACTCTGAAGTCACGAGCTTCCGGCCGTCTCATGGATGTGCGGGGCTCACACAGACCCCATGGCCTCAATCCCGTTTCAAGGGGCCATGGTGGCGGGCTTCCTCGGTCCCCCATCCCCCCTCCGCGGGGCCGAGCACCCCCGCCGGGGGCCGCTGCTTCGGCAGCGGCCCCTTTTTCATGCCCGACCCCGCCGCCCGGCTCAGGCCCGGCCCTCCTCCAGCAGGTCCGTGACCAGTGCGGCGATCGGGGAGCGCTCGGAACGGGTCAGCGTCACATGCCCGAACAGCGGGTGGCCCTTGAGGCGCTCCACCACGGCCGCGATGCCGTCGTGCCGGCCCACGCGCAGGTTGTCCCGCTGGGCGACGTCGTGGGTCAGCACCACCTTCGAGTTGCGGCCCATCCGGCTCAGCACCGTGAGCAGCACGTTCCGCTCGAGCGACTGCGCCTCGTCCACGATCACCCACGCATCGTGCAGCGAACGGCCGCGGATGTGCGTCAGCGGCAGGATCTCCAGCATCCCGCGGTCCACCACCTCGTCCACCACGGACGGGGAGACCAGGGCGCCCAGGGTGTCGAACACGGCCTGCGCCCACGGGCCCATCTTGTCGCCCTCCGAGCCGGGCAGGTAGCCCAGGTCCTGGCCGCCGACGGCGTACAGCGGACGGAACACGACCACCCTGCGGTGCTCGCGGCGCTCCATCACGGCGTCGAGGCCCGCGCACAGCGCCAGCGCGGACTTGCCGGTGCCCGCGCGGCCACCGAGGGAGACGATGCCCACGCCCGGATCCGTCAGCAGCTCGATCGCCAACCGCTGCTCGGCGGAGCGGCCGTGCAGGCCGAACACGTCGCGGTCCCCGCGCACCAGGCGGGCCCGGCCGCCCTCGCCGACCCGCGCCAGGCCGGAGCCCCGGGGCGCGGTGAGCACCAGCCCCGTGTTGACCGGCAGGCGGTCCGCCTCGGCCGGGGCCTCCCCCGGCCCGGTCTCGACGCCCGTGCCGGCCAGGGACCCCAGCGGGATGCCGGCCAGGTCGACCTCGCCGTCGTCGTAGAGCGCGTCCAGCCGCTCCTGCGCCACACTGAGGGAGACGGTGCCGCGCCAGCCCGAGTCACGCACGAGCTCGTGACGGTACTCGTCCGCGGCGAGGCCCATGGCCGCCGCCTTCACGCGCATCGGCAGGTCCTTGGACACGACCGTCACCGTGGCGCCCTCGTCCGCGAGCGCCTTCGCGACGGCGAGGATGCGGGAGTCGTTGTCCGTGCCGCGGATGCCCAGGGGCAGCACGTCCACGGACACGTGGTTCAGTTCGATCCGCAGCGTGCCGCCCTCGGGGGTGATCGGCACGGGCTGGTCCAGCGCGCCGTGGCGACCGCGCAGGTCGTCGAGCAGGCGCAGCGCCGTGCGCGCGTAGTAGCCGAGGTCGGGGTCGGCGCGCTTGGCCTCGAGCTCCGAGACCACCACGAGCGGCAGGACCACCTCGTGCTCGGCGAAGTGCAGCAGGGCGCGCGGGTCCGAGAGCAGCACGGACGTGTCCACCACGTAGGTCCGCAGGCCGGCCGCCTCCGCCGGCCCCGCCTCGGCACGCGCCTGGCCCGGCCGGCTCGACGGCTCCTGCCGGGTCTGCGCGTGCTCCACGAGCTCTGCCACCATGTCTGCCTCCTGTGCCGGTGAACCGTGCGGACGGGGGTCCGCCCACGGGCCACGCTAGGAAGCGGCGTCGTCCACCGGGGCCCGGCACGGTGAACCCGGGATGAAGTCGCGGTGACGGTCCGTCCGGGCCCCGCCACGGCCCCGACGTCCCGCGCTCCCTACACTGGAGACGCGCCGCCGACGTCCCGGCGGCCGCCCGCTCCCCGTCCCCAGGAGGGCCCTTGAGCATGCACCGCCCGTCCCCCGGCCTGCCCGATCTGCCGGGCAGCCCGGCCCCCGCCCCGACCCTGGCCGAGCGCGCCGGCGGCCGCCTGCTGGGCGCCGTCGCGCCCACCGCCATGCTGATCGCGGCCATGTGGGTCGCGCAGTTCGTGCTGATCTTCCTCGGCCGGGTGATCATCCCCGGCGTGGGCCTGATCCCGCGGCGCCTCGCCGGCCTCGACGGGGTCCTGTTCTCCCCTGTGCTGCACGCCGGCTGGGCCCACCTGATCGGCAACACGACGGCGCTGCTCGTCCTCGGCCCGCTGGCCGCCCTGGTCTCACGCCGGCCGGTGGCCCTGCTCGTCTGCGCCTGGCTGGGCTCGGGCCTGCTGACCTGGGTGATCGGCACCCCGGGCGTGCACATCGGCGCCTCCGGGATCGTGTACGTGCTGATCGCGTTCCTGATCGTCTACGGGATCGCGGTGCGGCGGTTCGGGGCGGTCGTCGTCTCCGTCCTCGTCGCGCTCACGCACCTGGGCTCGAGCCTGATCGGCCTGCTGCCGGCCCCCGGCATCTCGTGGACCGGCCACCTGGCCGGGGCCGTCGTCGGGGTGCTGCTGGGCCTGTGGTGGGGCCGCGCCGACCGTCAGGTGCCGAACCGGCGCTGACGGCTGCCGTAGTCGCGCAGGGCACGCAGGAAGTCGACCTTGCGGAACGCGGGCCACATGGCCTCGCAGAAGTAGAACTCCGAGTACGCGGACTGCCAGAGCAGGAACCCGGAGAGCCGCTGCTCCCCGGACGTGCGGATGACCAGGTCCGGGTCCGGCTGGCCGCGCGTGTAGAGCCGGTCCGCGATCTGCTCGACGGTGACGGACTCGGCCACCTCCGCCGCGCTGTGGCCCAGGGCGTGCTCGTCCCGCAGCAGCTCGCGCACGGCGTCGAGGATCTCCTGGCGGCCCCCGTAGCCCACGGCCACGTTCACGTGCACGCCGTCGTGGTCCTTGGTCTGTTCGGCCACCTCGGCGAGCCGTCGCGCCATGGGCTCGGGGAGCAGGTCCACCGCGCCGACCGGCTGCACGCAGACGGGGGCGCGGCCCTCGGCCGGCTGGGCGAGGCGCTCCGCCGTCGTCTGGATGATCTCCAGGAGCGGGGCGAGCTCCTCCGCCGGGCGCCGCAGGTTCTCGGTGGAGAGCATGTAGAGCGTGACCACGGGGATCCCGGCCTCGTCGCACCAGCCGATGAAGTCGAGGATGCGCTCGGCGCCGGCCTGGTGGCCCTGCTGCGTGGACGCTCCGAACGCGCGGGCCCAGCGACGGTTGCCGTCCACCAGCACGCCGATGTGCCGGGGCAGCCGCTCCGGGTCCAGGCCGCGCGTCAGCCGCCGCTCGTACAGGCGGTAGAAGGCCTCGGGTCGACCCACGGCGCGCTCCCCTCTCGGACGGTCCTGCGAGCCTCCAGGATACGCGCGCGGCACACAGCGACCATCCCGTGCCCCGGCCCCGGGTCGACCGACGACAATGGAGGCATGGACCCTGTGACACCCCTCCGCGAGACCGACGCCGCCCGTCGCCTGCGCTGGCGCATCGAGCGCATCCGCGACCCCGACCATCCGCTGTACAAGCCCCGACTGCGCGGCTGGATCCACGCGGCCATGGCGCCCCTGACGCTCGCGGCCGGCATCGTGCTCATCGTGCTCGCGCCGACCGCGACGCTGCGGTGGGCCAGCGCGGTCTACGCCGTGACGGGCCTGCTGCTGTTCGCGGTCTCGGCGACGTACCACCTGGTGCAGTGGAACGAGGTGGTCTCCCGTGTCCTCAAGCGGCTGGACCACACGAACATCATGCTGGTCATCGCCGGCACCTACACGCCGCTCTCCCTGGCCCTGCTGCCTCCGGACCGGGCGCGTGTGCTGCTCACCCTGGTGTGGGTGGGGGCCGTGGCCGGCGTCGCGTTCCGGGTGCTGTGGACGGACGCGCCGCGCTGGCTCTACACGCCGGTGTACGTGGTGCTCGGGCTGGCGGCGCTGCTGTACCTGGGCGACTTCTTCGCCGCGGATGCGGCGGCGGGGTGGCTGATCGTGGCCGGCGGCATCGCGTACATCACGGGCGCGGTCTGCTACGCGCTGCAGGCCCCCACGATCCACCGCGAGTGGTTCGGCTTCCACGAGCTGTTCCACGCCTTCACGGTGGCCGGCTTCGTGTGCCACGCCGTCGCCATCTACCGGGCGGTGCTCCTCGTCGCCTGAGCGCGGCAGGGACGGGGGTCTGCGCCCCGCCGGGCAGCGCCGAGGCCCGCAGACGCGCCGCTACGTCCATGCCGTAGCGGCGCGTCTGCGGGCCTCAAGGGTTCGGGCGTGGAGTCTCCGGCGTCGAGTCTCGGGCGTGCACGGGCCCGACGACGGTCAGTCGCGTCCGGTGTCCGGGGCCTGGGGCTCCGGGGCCGGCTCCTGGAGGTACCCGGGGTACTTCTCCTGCAGGCGGCGCAGCCGGTCCTCGGAGTCCGCGTCCAGGTGCTCGCCGCCCGCGCGGACCTCGTCCGGCAGGTGCTGCTGATGGCGCTCCACGAGCATGGCCTCGGCCTCCGGGGAACGCTGCTGGACGCGGCGCACCGAGCGGACCATGACGCGGAGGACGATGATCGCCATGACCACCATGAGCGCGGTGAACAGGAACCCCTCGATGCCGGGGGTGACCTCCGCCTCCTCGAGCCCGGGGCGCAGCGTCGGCTCCGGGACGGCGGGCACCGGCGCGGGGCTCGCGGCCGCGAGCGCGGTGAGGACGAGGGGAAGGCCAGACAGGGGTGTCACGCCGCCCCACTCTACCGGCCCCGGCCGCACGGCCCGAGCCGGGGCGGCTCAGCGCAGGCCGGCGAAGAGGTCGTGCTCCGGCAGCTCGGAGGGCACGCGCGAGTCGATCAGCGCGAAGTCCTCCCACGGCCAGGCGCGCCGCTGCAGGTCGTGGGGCGCGTCGAAGAACATGCCGTCGGGGTCGATCTGGGTGCGATGCGCCCGCAGGGCGGCGTCGCGCTCGTCGAGGAAGCCGGTGACGTCCACCTGCGTGGTGACGTCGTGGTCCGCGGTGACCCACGGCGGGATGACCTCCGGGTCGGGCACGTCCTCCCCGGCTTCGCGGCGGCGCAGCACCTCGCGCATCGCGTCCATCGCGTCGAACATCATCAGGCGTCGGGCGAACGGCACGTCCTCGCCGTCGGCCTCGGCCACCGCGGCCATCGTGCGGAACTTCCGCGGGTTGAAGCCGCAGTCGTAGTAGACCTTCGAGACCTCCCAGGCGGGCCCGGCCTCGGGGTACTCGTCGGCGAGGCCCGCGGCCCGGTACGCCTCCATCGTCACGGCGTGGGCCTGCAGGTGGTCCGGGTGGGGGTAGCCGCCGACCTCGTCGTAGGAGATGAGCACGTGCGGGCGGAACCGGCGCACGAGCGAGATCAGCGGGGCCGCCGCATCCCGGAGCGGGACCTCGGCGAAGCAGTTCGCCGGGAGGGCCGGCAGCGGATCCCCCTCGGGCAGGCCCGAGTCGAGGAAGCCGAGCCAGGCGTGCCGGATGCCGAGGATGCGCGCGGCCTCCGCCATCTCCTCGCGGCGCACGGCCGCGATGTCCCGGTCCGCCCGGGTGGTGTCCCCGAACGACGGGTTGAGCAGGGTGCCGGCCTCGCCGCCGGTGCACGTGACGACCATGACCTCGGCCCCGGCCGCCGCGTAGGCGGCCATGGTGCCGGCCCCCTTCGAGGACTCGTCGTCCGGGTGGGCGTGCACCGCCATGAGACGCAGCCCGGTGGAGGGCGGCAGGGCGGTGCCTGCGGCCGGCTGGGCCTGGGGGGTCTGATCGGTCACGGGGATCGCACACTCCTGTCCGGATGGCGGGGCCGCCGCGGGGGCGGCGGCGTGAGGGGTCCAGGCCGACGTCGTCATCGGCCTCCGGCGGCGGGCAGCGGCTAGGGTGGAGGGGATGTCTCACCACGCCCCCGCGGTCCGCGCGCAGGACCCCACATTAGCCAACCGGTACGGCACGAACCACACGCGTCCGGGCCGTCGTCGGCTGTGGGCGGGCCTCGGCGGGCTCGGGCTGGTCGTGGCCGTGCTGCTGTCCGTGTGGATCGGCCTGAACATGTCCGTGGGCGCCATCGAGTACAAGGACGTCGGCTTCACCATCGAGGACGACGGCCACGCGACCGTCACCTTCCAGGCCTCCGTCCCGGAGGGCGTGCAGGCCGAGTGCGATGTGCTCGTCACCGACTCCCACGCCGCCCCCGTCGGCTTCCGCACCGTCCGCCTGGAGACCCTGCCGGCCGACCGGCGGGACTCCCCCTCGGACGCGCAGCAGCGCTACACCGTGGACGTGCGCACCGTGGTGCGGGGCGACTCCGGCATCGTCGAGACCTGCCGCAAGGTCTGAGCCCTCCCGGAGTGCTCCGCCCTCGGCGTAGCGGCCGCCGTTGGTGTGACGCACGCCGCCCGGATAGACTCGTCGGAGCATTCCCGCCCCGCCGGTGAGTCAGGCAGGCGTCGCACGGAGCCCTCGGGTCACGCGCGTCCTCCTGGTCGGCGGGGTCTTTCGCATGCGGGCGCGTCCGCCGGACGCGGATCGCGCACCGGATACGGTGCGCCGCGCCCCGGACTCCGCATCACCCGAGACAGAAAGGCGGAACAGAGCATGACCACCAGCCAGTCCGACGCCCCGTGGCTGACCCAGGAGGCGTACGATCGCCTCTCCAAGGAGCTCGAGTACATCTCCGGTCCCGGCCGTCAGGAGATCATCGAGCGCATCGAGGCCGCCCGCGATGAGGGCGACCTCAAGGAGAACGGCGGCTACCACGCCGCCCGCGAGGAGCAGTCGAAGAACGAGGGCCGCATCGCCGAGCTGAAGCACCTGCTCGAGACCGCCCGCGTGGGCGAGGCCGCCGAGAACGACGGCGCCGTGCACCCGGGCACCGTGGTGACCGCCGTCGTCGCAGGCGACGAGATGACCTTCCTCTTCGGCAACCGCGAGATCGCCGCGGACGACGAGTCGCTCGAGGTCTACTCCGAGCGCTCCCCGCTCGGCGAGGCCATCAACGGCGCCAAGAAGGGCGACAAGGTCTCCTACACCGCCCCGAACGGCAAGGACATCAAGGTCGAGGTCAAGGACGTCCAGCCCTACTCCGGCTGACCCTGCCCGGCTCCGACGGCGGGCGCGGGCCCCCCCCGGGGCCGCGGCCGCCGCCCCTCCCCGGGCCCCCCCCGCCCCCCCTGCTACCCTTGCCCCCCGCCGGCCCCCCGGGAGGGGCACCCGCCGCTCCCCCCCGGGGGCGGG
>NZ_JAGXJK010000169.1:0-280 GCF_019091605.1 Micrococcus sp. GbtcB5 | reverse complement strand
CATATCGCGTCCGCAAAATGTCGAGGCAGTCAGAGATGGTCTGGTGTCTGCCGGTGTAGTTAAGAGTTCCATGGACGATCTGTGGCAAATCACCAATTTTGGATCGTTACTTTACGCCAAGAGATTGAGTGATTTTGGACGACTGGAGCGGAAGTCCATTCGCGTCATTCAATATGAGGGCACCTCCAGGGTTCGAGCTAGGCAAGAAAAAGAGTTTCGAGGAGGGTACGCGGTTTCCTTTCTCGAGGTTTTAGACTACATTAGCGCTCTGCTGCCCGCT
>NZ_JAGXJK010000168.1:0-280 GCF_019091605.1 Micrococcus sp. GbtcB5 | reverse complement strand
GCGGGCCCTCGAGATCCTCGGGGACGAGGTGCCCGACCACCTTCGCTACGCGGGTCGGCTGCGCCTCGAGCACAAGCAGGCCTCCCTCGACGAGCTCGGCCGCCTCGCGGACCCGCCGATGTCCAAGGACGCCGTCGCCGGGCGCATCCGCCGGCTACTGGCCATGGCGGACAAGCGGGCCGCCGGGCGGGGCATCCCCGGGACGGACGCGGCCTCCGAAGGCTGAGCGCGGGATCACCGCCGACTGGATCTGGCCCCGGCGCTCCGCCCCCGGTCACAA
>NZ_JAGXJK010000167.1:0-280 GCF_019091605.1 Micrococcus sp. GbtcB5 | reverse complement strand
GGCCCCGCCGCCGGCCAGCGCGGCGTGGGGGAGCACCGGGACCCCCGGCCCGACCAGGCGGCGGCCACGGTCGCGAAGATCAGCCCGCGCCCCACGCGGGCGGTGGCCGTGTTCGGCGGCGAGATCGAGACGGCCGACGGGCCCCGCCCGGCCGTCGCGGTGGAGGCCTTCGACGCCGCCGCCCTGGCCTCGTCCCGCATGGTCTTCCCGTATCTGCCCGGCGTGGCCGCGGCGGGCATCGCCGCCCGCGTGGGCGGCGGCCCGCTGGTCGCGGCCTACG
>NZ_JAGXJK010000166.1:0-281 GCF_019091605.1 Micrococcus sp. GbtcB5 | reverse complement strand
AGTCGCGGATGAATCTCGGTGGGCGCAGAGACATCGCCGCGTCGCTGAACAAGGCGAGGGCGAGAACGGCCGGAGGCCACCACATGTCCGGGGTCAGGGGCATTGAGTCACTCCTTACAGATGCTGATCGCCGCGAACGATGTGCGGAGGCCGTTTGTGATGGCGGACGGATCGACCAGGCCTCGTGCAGACCAGGTGAAGAGTGTGCCGACGTAGGCGGCGTACAGTGCCTGCGCCTTAGCTGGCGCGTCAGCCGCCGGGGGGGACCCCTGCTTGGTTAT
>NZ_JAGXJK010000165.1:0-281 GCF_019091605.1 Micrococcus sp. GbtcB5 | reverse complement strand
CGGGTGGTCACGGACAACGGGAACAACTACCGGGCCGTGGACTTCACCGCCAAGGTGGTCTCGCTCGGGGGCCGGCATCACCGGATCCGGCCCTACACCCCGCGCCATAACGGGAAGGTGGAGAGGTACAACCGGCTGATGGTCGATGAGGTCCTCTACGCCCGCCCCTACACCTCAGAGCAGGCTCGGCGTGAGGCCCTGGCGGTGTGGGTGAACCACTACAACTACCATCGGCCTCATACCTCCTGCGGGGACGCCCCTCCGGCCTCGTTGGCCCCGGC
>NZ_JAGXJK010000164.1:0-284 GCF_019091605.1 Micrococcus sp. GbtcB5 | reverse complement strand
AAAAAATTTACCTGTCACAAATTATTTACTTGACCAAGGGAGCCATCAGATCATTAGATCTCGCAAAAAGTAACCATGGCTATTTGCAAACAAGTAATAATAGGTTTAGAAAACTTACACACAAGCTAAAACCACATACTCCTGCAACAAGGTTAGCTGGATAGTTGGAAGTAGGATTTATTTAATTTTAAATTAATTAATTTCTTTAGAATTTCGTAACTAAATAAATAATAAAAAATATTTTCGGTTTAAATAAAAAAAATAACATTAAATAAATTTAACAG
>NZ_JAGXJK010000163.1:0-284 GCF_019091605.1 Micrococcus sp. GbtcB5 | reverse complement strand
GGCTGGCCAACCGCATCGCCGGGCACGGAGACGCGATCGAAGCCGGTGAGATAGTGCTCGCCGGCTCCTTCTCCCGCCCGATGTGGGTGTACCAGGGCGACACCGACTACGCCGACTACGGCCCGCTCGGCACCATCACCTGCCGCTTCGCCTGACCCGCCCGTCGTCGTCTCCCCGCCCGCCCGCAACGCGGGTTGACCTATCACCAGTACGACCCCGCTCCACCCGCGACAACTCAACCCGGGTCGGGAGGAGGGCGCGTAGAACCCCGGAGGAACATCCCA
>NZ_JAGXJK010000162.1:0-284 GCF_019091605.1 Micrococcus sp. GbtcB5 | reverse complement strand
GACGCCATCCCTCTGATGGCCGAACTGCTCGGCATGCCGTTCGAGGTGGCCCTCGCCGTCGTGGTGTTCAACGGCCTCCTGTACCTCACCCATCACCTCCTCGGCGATCCGGTGGTTCCCGGGTGGATCACCCCGGCGATCCCGCTGGTCATGGCCTACTGCTCAGCGTTCCCCGAGGGGGAGGAGCGCGTGCATGCACTCATCGCGTTCCAGTTCATGCTGGGCGTCTTCTCGATCACGTTGGGTGCGACGGGACTCGCCTTCAAGGTGGTCTCGCTGATCCC
>NZ_JAGXJK010000161.1:0-284 GCF_019091605.1 Micrococcus sp. GbtcB5 | reverse complement strand
GTCGTCGTCTCCTCTCCATGGGCCAGCGCCGTGTCCTCCCACGCCAGGCGCATCTGGGCCTCCCGGCGGGACGGCTCGTCGGCCACCTTCTGCGCGTACTCCTCGATCTCCGCGCGGGTCAGGAACGTGAAGACCTTGTGCCGGTCGACGACGTCCGCGTCCGCCGTGTTGAGCCAGAACTGGTAGATGGCGTACGGGGAGCACATCTTCGCGTCGGGCCAGACGGGGTTGCCCTCGGACTTGCCGAACTTGGTGCCGTCCGCGTTCGTGATCAGCGGCGTGCC
>NZ_JAGXJK010000160.1:0-284 GCF_019091605.1 Micrococcus sp. GbtcB5 | reverse complement strand
CAAAGTCGTCGGCTCCTTCGAGGGCGAGGGGCTGGTGATCCTGCTCGGCGTGGCCGTCGACGACACCGGGGCCGAGGCCGTCCAGGTGGCCCGCAAGGTGGCCGGGCTCCGCATGCTCGACGGCGAGCGGTCCCTCACCGGCGCCGGTGCCCCGGCGCTCGTCGTCAGCCAGTTCACGCTGTACGGCGACGTGCGGGAGGGCCGGCGGCCGTCCTGGACGCGCGCGGCGAAGGGCAGCCAGGCCGAGCCGCTCTACGAGCGGTTCACGGCCGAGCTCGAGGCCG